>JAUHVN010000205.1 GCA_030425055.1 Actinomycetes bacterium
GCCGACCGGCAACCTCGACTCGCGCTCCGGACGCGAGGTGCTCGCGCTGCTGGCGACCGCGAGCCGCGAGCGCGGTCAGTCGATCGCGATGGTCACCCACGACCCGATCGCGGCGAGCCACGCCGACCGCGTCGTGTTCCTCGGCGACGGCCGCATCGTCGCCGATCGGCCGCGCATGGCCGCCGATGAGATCGCGGCGGCGATGCTCGCGGCCGAGGCGGACACGGAGGTGGCGGCGTGACCGCCCTGACGGCTGCCCGTGCGGCATCCCCATCATCGTCGGCACCCACCGCCGGCAGCGGCGCGAGCCCGCACGTCGCCTGGCTGTGCGACCGCGGCATGGGCGCGACGGTCGTCGTCGCGGCCATCGCGGCCGCGTTCGCGACGGTGCTCGTGAGCGCCACGGGACTGATCGGCGCGATGCTGCTCGCCGACCCCTACATCGGCGGCGGCGGAACGACCCTGCTGGTCGTCGGCATCCTGTCGTTCCTGCTGGTGGGCGTCGCGGTCTACGTCAGCGCGGTCGTGACCGCCAACACCTTCGCGACCGTGGTCGCCGGGCGCACGCGTCGGATCGCCCTGCTGCGGCTCATCGGAGCGTCGGCGCGCTCCCAGCGCGGCGAGATCGCCCGCCAGGGTCTCGTCGTCGGTGCGATCGGCGCGTTCGTCGGCCTCGTGGCCGGCACCGCGGCATCCGTCGTGGGCGTCGAGGTCGCGCGTTCCGCGTTCGACCTCGGCGAGGTCGCCTTCCAGGTGGTCCAGCCCGTCCTGCTGCTGCCGCCCGCGGTCGTGGCGCTCACGACGTGGGCGGCGGCCTGGGTCGGTTCGCGCGGCGTGCTCGACGTGACGCCCCTGCAGGCTGTGTCGGGCTCGGTCGAGCCGACCGTCGCCGAGGCATCGGGACGCCGCGGTCTGCGTGCGGTCGCCCTCGTGCTGGGAGCGCTCGGGATGCTGCTGCTCGCCGCCGGTGTCGCGCTCGGGCTCGTGCATCCGATCGGCGTGACCGTCTCATTCGCGGGCGGACTGCTGTCGTTCACCGCGCTCGCCCTCGGCGCGACATGGGTGATGCCGCCGCTGCTGCGGGCGGTGGGACGGCTGTTCGACCGATCCGCCGCCGCGCGCCTGGCGACGCTCAACGCCGTGCGGCATCCGCAGCGATCGAGCCGCACGGCGATCGGCATCGTCATCGGCGTGACGCTCGTGACGATGTTCGCGGTCGCGGGCGAAACGGTGAAGGCCGTCGCCGCGGTCGCGGCGGGCGGTGAGATCGACCCGTACGTCGCCGGCATCCTCGACACGTTCACCGGGGTGATGATCGGGCTGGTCGCGGTGTCGGCGGTGATCGCCGCCGTCGGTCTCGTCAACCTGCTGACGTTGGGTGTCGCGCAGCGACGGCGCGAGCTCGGGCTGCTGCGGGTGCTGGGACTGTCGAGTGGGCAGCTGCGCCGCATGGTGCTGCTCGAAGCGGCGCAGCTCACCGTGGCCGCCGTCGGGTTCGGACTCGCGCTGGGCACGCTCTACGGCTGGGCCGGCGCGCAGTCGGTGCTCGGCTCGGTGGCGCTGCCGCCCTCGTGGACGTCGCCGACGTTCGTGGCGCCCGCGCTGCCGTGGGGAGCGCTCGCACTGATCGCGGCGGCCGCCGCCGTGGTCACCCTGGTTGCGACGGTCGGTCCGACCCGCCTGGCCACGCGCGTCACGCCCGTTGAGGCGCTCGCCGAGTGAGCGAAGGCTCGTCAGCGCCCTTCGAGCACCGCCCGGTTCTTCTCGTACTTGGGCCGGCCGATCAGCTTCCAGATGAGGCGGAACGGCGCGGGGAAGTCGCGCTTGAGGTACTCGTCGGGGTCGGGCTGCGAGTTCACGATCGCGCCCACCACGTTCCAGGTCTGCCCCTTGGGCGTGGTGGCGCGGCCGTGCTCGGCGAACCACTCGACCTCCTTCTGGGTGATGACCGTCTCCATCACCGGCACGATGTTGGCCTCTTCGTCGGGCAGATGCGCCTCGAGTGCCGCGTTCACGCCGTCGAGAGCGGCCAGGACGGCGGAGGCATCCGACTCGAGCGCCGATCGGCGCCACGAAGGCAGCGCCTCGTCGAGCGCCGTGAGGTGCACGAGCATCTCGGCGTGCTGCGCCTTCATGCGCTCGACGTGCACGGCGCACGCCGGTGCGCGCTGCTCGAGCTTGTCCCATAGGTTCGAGTCCTCGGCCTCGTGGTGCGAGTGCAGCGTCGACGAGAGCGTCGCCAAGTGCTCGCCCACGGCGTCGGCGTGCGGCACGTCGGCGGTGCGGACGCCGCGCACGAGGTCGGGGCCCTCGCCGAAACCCCTGCGCCACAGCCGGTGGATCTCGGCCATGCCGCCGGCGTCGCACGTCTTGGCGACCGGCGCGTCGCCGCTGGAGGGAAGGGCTTCTGCAGACATCGGAACGCTCCTCGGGTGGAGACTCACGCGTGTCCGCCCAGTGTGGCCCCCGCATCCGTCGACGGCAAGAGGGTATGGGATGCCGACCCGTCAGCCGTCCGCGGTATCCGCCGCCTCGTCCGGCTCGGGGTCGTGGGCCCACGTCGGGGCGAGGGCGCGGATGCGGGCTCCCCGCCATTGCCACACCGTCCACAGCAGCGGCCACAGCAGCGGCGCGGTGGGGCCGCCGATCACGAGCCGGTCGCGCCACAGCGTGCGGCCCGCGTCGCCTGGAGCGGGCGAGACCGCCATCTGGTGATCCCACACGTCCAGGCTCGACAGCGGCCCGGTCAGCGGGATGCCGCTGTCGCGGAAGATGCGCACCTCGCCGCCGCGCTCGTCCACGCGCCGCTCGCTCATGTGTATGAACTGCCGCCCGAGAGGAACCGCGCGCAGGGCCGACAGCTGCACCGGGACGTCGTCGCCGGGGCGGAACGACGACGGCAGCCCCTCGGTCGCCATCGGCTCGAGGTCGACGAGCGGTCCGTACAGTTCGGCGACGGCGCGCGGCGAGTGCAGGGCCCGCCACGCGGCATCCGGATCGCAGTCGATGACGAACTTCAACAGGATGCGCATGCCCCCAGTGTCCCACCGGCCTACGCTGGGCGGATGCCCGCAGAACCCCGCCACGTCGACCAGGCCGCATACCAGGTGCGGCTGGACTGGGGCGTCGACGGTCTCGCGCGTCTCGCCCCGGCCGACATCGTGGTCGTCGTCGACGTGCTGCGCTTCTCGTCGACGGTGATCGCCGCGGTCGAGACGGACGGCGCGGTCGGCGCGGATGCCGCGGTGTGGGCGGCGTCGATCAACGGCGCCGCAGTCGCGCGCGCAGCGGCCGCCGAGGGTGCGACCGTGCTCGCGGGCGGGCTGCGCAACGCCGGCGCGGTCGCCGATGCGGTTCTGCGGATGCAGGAGGACCGCGGCGCCCGAACGAGTGTCGCCGTGATCGCCGCCGGTGAGCTCGTGTCGTCGGATGCCGGTGCGCCGCTGCGGTTCGCGGTCGAAGACCAGCTGGGCGCCGGTGCGGTCGTCGATGCGCTCGCCGCGATCGGCATCGACCACTCCTCGCCCGAAGCGGTCGCCGCGTGCGAGTCGTTTCGCGCGCTGCGCGGCGCGGTGCGGCATCTGCTCACCGCGAGCGGGTCGGGGCGCGAGCTCATCGACCTCGGTCTGCGCGATGAGGTGATCGCGGCGGCATCCGTGGATGCGGCATCCGTCGTACCCGTGCTGCGCAACGGCTCCTGGGTCGTCGCCTAGCCTGAGCGCGCGACGGCGGTCACTCCGCCGCGGGCGGATGGTGGATGCCGCGGTGGACCTCGTAGACCCGGGCGTGCGTGCGGGCTCCGTGCGGTTGTGTGATCGGCTGATCGGCCATGAACCGCCGGATCACATGGGCGAGCTCGCGGGGATGGCTGAAGTTGATCGCGTGCGCGGCGCCGTCGAGCACGACCAGCAGGATGTGGTTGTCGTCCTGCGCAGCGATCTCCTGGATGCGCAGCGCGTGCGGCATCAGCGGGTCGCGCGTGCCGAGCACGGCGAGCGTCGGGATCGTCAGCGCGAGGAGCCGGTCGAGGGCCGGGAACTGCGTGAGGGCGCGGAACATGCGCAGCGTGCTCGGCACCCCGAAGCGCAGGTAGTCGGGCGTCGCGACCCCCACCATGCGGATCGGCTCGCGGCCGCCGTCGCGGGCGAGCTGGCTGATCGCTCGACCGAGGGGCTGGTTGTAGACACCGCCCGCCGGCGAGACGAGCACGGCGCGGTCGATGCGGTCGGGGAAGCGGTGGGCGAACTCGACGATGACGGGGCATCCCATCGAATTGCCGACGAGGGTCGCCCGCTCGATGCCGCGGTCGTCGAGGAAACGCACCGCGGCCTCGGCGAGGTCGGGGATGTCGAGGCCGCTGCCGACGCGCGCGCTGCGCCCGAAGCCGGGCAGGTCGGGCACGAAGGTGTGGAAGTCGTCGCGCAGCAGCTCGGCCGTCGGCAGCAGGTAGCGGCCCGACAGTCCGAAGCCGTGCAGGTGGACCATGACGGGAGCGTCGGGAGCGTCGGGAGAGGCGGGCGGATGTGGTGACTCGCGGTAGAAGACGGGCGCGCCGTCGATCTCGGTCCACTTCTCGATGAGGGCGGATGCCGGTCGCCGCGGCGTGCGCCGCTTGACGTGCGCGTCGTTCGCGCTCGCGCGATCACCTCGTCGCATGCCTGCACGGTACTCCGGTCGCCGGGCCTGCGGCATCCGTCGATCTGCGTGAACCGGTCGCGTGCCGGCGCGTCAGCCTTCGCGCGGCGTCATCGCGGCGAGGCGTGCCGCCGGCGTGATCTCACGGCGGCGCCACGCGATGACGTGGGCCTCGTCGAACCGCGGAGCGCATTTCGCGCACGACGTCGGACGGGTCGCTCGGCGGTGCCGGTACACTACATGCCCGGCCGGGCATGTACCGACCCACGGCGCGAGTTCGACCGCCGTCTCACCGCGATGGGTCGTGCCTCCGACGTAGCCCAGGTCGCGGGCCACCGCCTTCCAGCGAGGCCCGTGTCCGGCCGCCGGCCCGGCCAGAGCGTGGGCGACCTCGTGCAGCAGGGTCTGGTGGTTATCGTCGTCGCTGTGGCGCGCCGCGAGGTAGCGCGACACGCTGATGCGTTTGCGCGTGTAGTCGCACAGACCGGCGCGGCGCTTGGCGTTGTCGAAACCGAACGACCACGATTCGTCGAGGTGAAGGGTGATGAGCGCCTCCGCCCAGCGGCGGACGTCGGAGGGATCTGACATGCGGCGAGGTTAGAACAGATCTACGACATTCAGACGGCCACCGGCGCGGTCGTGC
>JAUHVN010000206.1 GCA_030425055.1 Actinomycetes bacterium
ACGCACGCGCCGACGACGCGGTAGCCGGCGCTCGTGCTGCGCCGCAGCGAGGCGGCGATCTGCGCGACCGACGCCGCCGAGCCGACGAGCACCACGCGCGCCGAGAAGTGGCCGGCGGCCCTCTTGGCGATGAGCCAGCGTCGCCACAGCCAGCGTTCGAGCAGCAGTGCCGCGACGCCGAGCGGGAACGAGATGAGGAGGTACCCGCGGGCGACGTCGACGCGCAGCAGGAACGCGAGGATCGCGATGATGCCGAAGACCCTCGTGCTGACCGAGACGATGCGGATGTACTCCGCCGAACCGGCGCCGACGATCCGATCGCTGCGCGAGTCGATCAGGCTCAGCGACCACATCCAGACGACGATTAGGCCCGCCGAGAAGCCCCAGTACGAGATCGTGCTCAGTCGCGAGTCCTCGCGGATCGACACCTCGGCGTTGCCGAGGCCGAACCAGGCGACCTGCGTGCCGAACACGACGACGAGGAGCACGAGTGCGTCGCTCGTCCAGAGCATCCGCGCATAGCGACGCCGCCAGTCGGGCGTTCCGGCATCCGTCATCGGGCGCGCCGACGAGGTCGCCCTCGACTCTTCCGGATCGAGAGGCGACGACGCTGCGCCGAGGACTTCGGACGCCACATCTCCCCCTTCGCGCCGACCACGGAGGCCGACGGCCTCCGTTCCCAGGGACGGAACACGGATTCTGCCATTGTGCCACCCCCGTCCTCGCGCGTCCGCCTTCGCCGGCATCGTGATGGTGTCGTGACCGCACCGAATCCCGCGAGGGGGTTGACCGGGTGCGCGAACGGCAGATAGCGTCCGACATGGAGCATCGTGCGCCCAAGCGGTGGGGACCGGCAAGCACACGAAACCCTGGGGGCTCCGAACGTGGTGGCCCCTGTATTGCCGACCTCTCAAGGGCTGGGGACCATGAACGTCATCTTCACGAGTCGATCGCACCGACCGCCGAAGCTGCGCCTGTGAGCGCGCCGCCGGCCCGTGCTCCCTCGTCTCGGGTCGGCGGCGCCGCGTCGCTGAGCGCACCGAGAGCGGGAAACTCCCAGGGCCCGCTCTCCGCGACCCCCCGTCCGTCCCGGCGGGGGGTCGCGTCGTTGTGAGGATGCTGTGCGCCACCCGTTCCGGTTTGCGACACGCCCGGGCGTCTGGCAGAATTATCAGGTTCCACATTCCTGTGCGCCTTCCGGCGTGCACGGATCACTGCCAGGGCAGTGCATAGGCGGCGCGAACGCGCAGGGTCCTAGGCCGCGGGCAGCAGAACTCGTACCGAGCAAGGGCGACGCCCGAGACGAGGTACATCGAATCCGATCCACTCCCGGAATTCCGGGATTCGCACGCGTGCGTGCGAGCGGATGGGATCTCCGGATGCCCCGCATCCGGGTTGACAGCAGAACAGCGGTGCAGCATCACCGGCCGAACGCCGGTTGACGTGCCGATGGCGCCTCGAGCGTCACCGTGCGTCCGATGCCTCCCGGACCCCGGGACGGTAAGACGCGAGAAAGAGAGTGAGCAGACAATGGCGGGACAGAAGATCCGCATTCGCCTGAAGTCGTACGATCACGCCGGCCTGGACTCCTCGGCCCGCAAGATCGTCGACACCGTGACCCGAGCGGGCGCGACCGTGGTGGGCCCCGTGCCCCTGCCGACCGAGAAGAACGTCGTGTGCGTCATCCGGTCGCCCCACAAGTACAAGGACAGCCGCGAGCACTTCGAGATGCGCACCCACAAGCGTCTGATCGACATCATCGACCCGACGCCCAAGGCCGTCGACTCGCTGATGCGCCTCGACCTGCCGGCCGACGTCAACATCGAGATCAAGCTCTGAGGACGACGACCATGGCACACATCAACGAGAAGGTTTCCAAGGGCCTGCTGGGTACGAAGCTCGGCATGACCCAGGTGTGGGACGAAAGCGGCAAGCTCGTCCCCGTCACCGTCATCGAGGTGGCCCCGAACGTGGTGACCCAGGTTCGCTCCACCGACAAGGACGGCTACAACGCGGTTCAGATCGGCTACGGCCAGATCGACCCCCGCAAGGTGAACAAGCCGCTGACCGCGCACTTCGACGCGGCCGGTGTGACCCCGCGTCGCCACCTCACCGAGATCCGCACCGCGGATGCTGCTGACTACTCACTCGGTCAGGAGCTCACCGTGGACGGCGTGTTCGAGGCGGGCCAGCTGGTCGACGTCGTCGGCACCAGCAAGGGCAAGGGCACCGCGGGTGTCATGAAGCGCCACAACTTCAAGGGCGTCTCCGCCTCGCACGGTGCGCACCGCAACCACCGCAAGCCCGGTTCGATCGGCGCATCGTCGACCCCGAGCCGCGTCTTCAAGGGCATGCGCATGGCCGGCCGTATGGGTGGCGAGCGCGTGACCGTCCTCAACCTCACGGTGCACGCCGTCGACGCCGAGAAGGGTCTGCTGCTCGTCAAGGGCGCCGTCCCCGGCGCGCGTGGCCGCATCGTCTACGTCCGCAACGCAGTGAAGGGGGCCTGAGCACATGGCTGACTCGACTCTCGCGCTCGACGTCGTGAAGGCAGACGGCACGGCGGCTGGTTCCGTCGACCTGCCGGCTTCGCTCTTCGACGTCAAGACGAACATCCCGCTGATCCACCAGGTCGTCGTCGCCCAGCGCGCCGCCGCCCGCCAGGGCACCCACTCGACCAAGCGTCGCGGTGAGGTCTCGGGCGCCGGCCGCAAGCCCTTCCGCCAGAAGGGCACGGGCAACGCCCGTCAGGGCTCGATCCGCGCGCCGCACATGACCGGCGGTGGCATCGTCCACGGCCCGAAGCCGCGCGACTACTCGCAGCGCACCCCCAAGAAGATGATCGCGGCGGCCCTGCTGGGCGCGCTCAGCGACCGTGCACGTGGCGAGCGCCTCCACATCGTCGAGTCCTTCGGCATCGAGGGCGCTCCGTCGACCAAGGCCGCCGTCGAGGTCCTCAAGGGTCTCGGCGCCGTCAAGAACGTGCTGATCGTGCTCGACCGCGACGACGAGCTCGGCGCGCTGAGCGTGCGCAACCTCGCGTACGTCCACGTGCTGTACTCCGACCAGCTGAACGCCTACGACGTGCTCGTCTCCGACGACATCGTCTTCACCAAGCCCGCCTACGACGCGTTCGTCGCGTCGAAGTCGGTCACCGAGGAGGTCTCGGCATGAGCGCCGTGAACAAGGACCCGCGCGACATCATCCTGAAGCCGGTCGTCTCCGAGAAGAGCTACGGGCTCATCGACGAGGGCAAGTACACCTTCCTCGTCGACCCGCGCGCCACGAAGACCGAGATCAAGCTCGCGATCGAGAAGATCTTCGGCGTCAAGGTGGCTGCGGTCAACACGATCAACCGCGTCGGCAAGGCCCGTCGCACCCGCTTCGGCACCGGCAAGCGCAAGGACACCAAGCGCGCCATCGTGACCCTGAAGTCGGGCACCATCGACATCTTCACGGCAGTCGGCTGACGGTCGGGATAGAGGAACCAGAGAAATGGCTATTCGCAAGTACAAGCCCACGACCCCCGGTCGCCGCGGCTCGTCGGTGGCCGACTTCGCCGAGATCACCCGATCGACGCCCGAGAAGTCGCTCCTCCGCCCGCTCGCCAAGACCGGTGGCCGCAACAACCAGGGCCGCATCACCACTCGCCACATCGGCGGTGGCCACAAGCGCCAGTACCGCGTGATCGACTTCCGTCGCAACGACAAGGACGGCATCGACGCGAAGGTCGCGCACATCGAGTACGACCCCAACCGCACCGCGCGCATCGCGCTGCTGCACTATAAGGACGGCGAGAAGCGCTACATCCTCGCGCCGAACAAGCTGAAGCAGGGCGACATCGTCGAGTCCGGCGCGTCGGCCGACATCAAGCCCGGCAACAACCTGCCGCTGCGCAACATCCCCACCGGTACCGTGATCCACGCGATCGAGCTCCGCCCCGGCGGCGGCGCGAAGCTGGCCCGCTCGGCCGGTGCGTCGGTTCGCCTCGTGGCGAAGGACGGCCCCTACGCCCAGCTGCGTCTGCCCTCGGGCGAGATCCGCAACGTCGACGTGCGCTGCCGCGCCACGATCGGCGAGGTCGGCAACGCCGAGCAGTCGAACATCAACTGGGGCAAGGCCGGCCGCAAGCGCTGGAAGGGCGTCCGCCCGACCGTCCGCGGTGTCGCGATGAACCCCGTCGACCACCCGCACGGTGGTGGCGAGGGCAAGACCTCGGGTGGTCGCCACCCGGTCTCGCCGTGGGGCCAGCAGGAAGGCCGCACGCGTCACGCGAACAAGGAAAGCGACAAGTACATCGTCCGTCGTCGCACCGCCGGCAAGAAGCGCAAGTAGGTAGGAACAGAAGATGCCACGCAGTCTCAAGAAGGGCCCCTTCGTCGACGAGCACC
This sequence comes from Actinomycetes bacterium, assembly GCA_030425055.1. Lineage (GTDB taxonomy): Bacteria > Actinomycetota > Actinomycetes > Actinomycetales > Microbacteriaceae > Microbacterium. Next base: position 4,392 of record JAUHVN010000206.1, read on the forward strand.
TGCTTCGCAAGGTGTCGTCGCAGAACGATGCGGGAACCAAGAACGTCATCAAGACCTGGTCGCGTCGCTCGATGATCGTCCCGGCCATGCTGGGCCACACGATCGCCGTGCACGACGGTCGCAAGCACATCCCCGTGTTCGTGACCGAGACCATGGTCGGCCACAAGCTGGGCGAGTTCGCGCCCACCCGCACCTTCCGCGGTCACGAGAAGGACGACAAGAAGGGACGGCGCCGCTAATGGTCGAGTCCATCGCACGTGTGAAGCACATCCGCGTCACCCCGCAGAAGGCCCGTCGCGTCGTCGCCCTCATCAAGGGGAAGCAGGCCGAAGAGGCCCTCGCGATCCTGTCGTTCGCGTCGCAGAGCGCCAGCGAGCCCATCGGCAAGCTGGTCGCGTCGGCGATCGCCAACGCCCGCGTGAAGGCCGACGCAGCCGGCGAGTACCTGGACGAGCAGGACCTGTACGTGAAGAACGCGTACGTCGACGAGGGCACGACGCTCAAGCGCTTCCAGCCCCGCGCCCAGGGCCGCGCGTTCCAGATCAAGAAGCGCACGAGCCACATCACGGTGATCCTGGCGACCCCCGAGGTCGAGGATGCCGTTCCGTCACAGACCACGAAGAAGGCGAGCAAGTAATGGGACAGAAGGTCAACCCGTACGGCTTCCGCCTCGGCATCACCACCGACCACGTGTCGCGGTGGTTCTCGGATTCGACCAAGCCGGGCCAGCGCTACGCCGACTACGTCGCCGAGGACATCAGGATCCGCAAGCTCCTGCAGACGCAGCTCGACCGCGCCGGCGTGAGCAACATCGAGATCGAGCGCACGCGTGACCGCGTCCGCGTCGACATCCACACCGCCCGCCCGGGCATCGTCATCGGCCGCCG
>JAUHVN010000207.1 GCA_030425055.1 Actinomycetes bacterium
CGCGCGACGTCAGCTGGTTCCTGTTGACTCATGTCAAGATGCCCGCTTGGTTTGCTTCGTTGACTCATCGGGGGATGCCCGCTTGTCGAGCTTGCGGCGGCTGAGGTAGACGGCGTTGGTCTTGCCGCGTTGTTGGACGATTCCGCGGTGGCGGGCGAGGTTGATGAGGTTGCCTTGGATGTCGGCGATCTGGTGGCGTAGCCCGATCAGGTCAGTGTCGATGAGGAGGTGTTCCAGGCGGGCCTGGTCACGGGGGTCGACGAACTCGTTGTGGCGGTTCAGGAGTCGGCGCAGCGGGGTGGTCGCGACGTCGTGTGTCTTGCGGACGGTCGCGCCGGTGCGGGTCTTGGAGATGAGCTTCTGCTGTGGCAGGAACAGGTTCACCTGCAGGGACACCAGTGGCCACAGCTGGTTCAGGAGTGCGAGTTCGGTGGGGGTGTCGTAGCGGAAGTAGCCGGTGTTGCGGCGCACTACGGACCAGTTCTTCTGCTCCACGTAGGCCTGGTCGTTCTTCTGGCTGGAGCGGCCTCGGGTGAAGGTGATCTGTCGTGCCTGGCACCATTTGAGCAGGTGGTGGTTGATGAACTCGGACCCGTTGTCGGAGTGGATCCCGGCGAGGTGGAACGGGAACCGCAGCTGCAGTTCGGTCAGGCCGGCTGCGACGATCTTCTCGCCCTTGGAGCGCACCGTGATCTGTTCGCTCCAGCCGGTGGCGATGTCGGTCGCGTCAAGGGAGTAGAAGAAGTGGCCGTTGTTGTCGCCGCCTTCATGGCCGACCAGATCGATCTGCACAAACCCAGGCTCGGTGTCGTTCCACTCGTGCCAGGTCTTCATCGGGATCGAGGCTTTCAGCATCGACCCCGGCCGGGTATGGCTGATCTTCTTCCGGGTCTCCAACCCCGCCCGTGCCGGTGCGAGGCGCCGGTCGATCGTTGCCGGGGACATCGCGAGGACCTGATCGACCACACCACGTTGCGTGTCGCTGAGACGCCCGTGACGATCCATGTTCGCCAGAGCCTCGGGCAGCGCCGGGTGCAGCCGCTTCCCGGTCGGGCCGTCCAGCGCCGCCCAGCAGATCGTCAGCAGCGCGACCGCCGCGTCGTCGTACACCCGGGTCGGCTCGCGGGTTTTCGCCGGCAGCGGGCCACCGCGCTGGTGGTCAGCCAGCGCCCGCCGGATCGCTTTCCGAGCATGATCACGATGCCACCCGGTGACCTGGCACACCGCGTCCAGGATCGCGGTCTTCTCGCTCTTGGACGCCTTCGGCCACTTCGCCAACTGCGTCTTCGTGATCGCCTTCCGCTGACCCAACGTGAGCTCCATCCTCGATGATGTCCACGCGGGCATTCCTCCATGAGTCAACGAATACGGCTACGCGGGCACCTTCGATGAGTCAACGCGCGGATTCGTCGCACCCCGCCATCACTGGTAGACTCTGGAGGTTGCCGTAGATCGGCCGCGGATGAAGAGAGCTCACGCACCAGGCGTCGGGCACCGCGCAACGACGAGGAAGGGGATCACTTTATGGCACTGGAAGCAGACGTCAAGAAGGCGATCATCGAAGAGTACGCGACGCACCCCGGTGACACCGGATCCCCCGAGGTGCAGGTCGCGATGCTGACGCAGCGCATCAAGGACCTCACCGAGCACCTCAAGGAGCACAAGCACGACCACCACTCGCGTCGTGGGCTGTTCCTGCTCGTCGGTCAGCGCCGCCGTCTCCTGGGTTACCTCCAGGAGATCGACATCAACCGTTACCGCTCGCTCATCGAGCGTCTCGGACTCCGTCGATAAGGCATCGACCAGCGTTCAATCGCGCAAAACATTCTTGTCAGAAGGCCGCCCCCGGTGGGGCGGCCTTCGTCGTTCCCGGGCATGGGATGCTCGGTCCATGGCCTTCACCGTCGACTCCGTGCCCGATCTGACCGGACGCGTGGCGCTCGTCACGGGTGCGAACGGCGGACTCGGCCTCGAGACCGCCGCGGTGTTCGCCTCGAAAGGCGCGCACGTGGTCATGGCGATGCGCGACCAGGAGAAGGGGGCCCGCGCGATGGCGGGCATCCGCGAGCAGACCCCCACCGCATCGCTCGAGGCCGTCGAACTCGACCTGGCGTCGCAGGCGTCGGTCGTCGAGGCCGCGGCCGCCGTGCGGCGCGATCACGACCGCATCGACATCCTCGTGAACAACGCGGGGGTGATGGCGAACTACCACTTCGGCCTCGGGCTCCAGCGCGAGTTCGAACGCGCCGGGGTGCGCGCGCAGAGCCTCGTCGCGCATCCCGGTCTGTCGCACAGCGACCTGCAGACCACGACGGTCGCCGAGGGCGGTGGCGGTCCGATGGCGCCGTTCTTCGCATGGCTGGCGGCGCGCACCGGCATGGAGGTCGCCGACGGAGCGATGCCGCAGATCCGTGCCGCGACCGACCCGGCCGCGCGCGGCGGCGAGTTCTACGGTCCGCGGTTCATGAACAACGGCCCCGCCGTGCGGCGCCCCGTCCTGCGCCCCGGCCGCGAACGGGCGATCGCGACGCTGTGGGCGGTGTCGGAGCGCGAGACGGGTGTGTCGATGATGGTCGAGGCCGGCTGACCGCCGGCATCCGCCTCGTTCAGACCGATGCCGCGGCTTGGTCGGCGACCAGGTCGGGATGCCACCGCTCGGCGACGTCGGGGTGCGCCCGCAGCCTCGACTTGAGGGCGTTCTCGCCGTAAACCCCGTGGATCGGGTTGGCCGGGTCGCGCGTGACGCCGTGCGCCTGTGCGGCGAGCTCGGCGGGAAGCTCGATCACCGGCAGGCGCGCGTCGAGGGCCGGATTGAAGAAGAACGGCACCGAGATCCGGTGGTCGGGCGCCTGGGGCGACACGACGCGGTGGTTGGTGGCGGTCAGGTAGCCCTGCGTCGCGTATTCGAGCAGCTCGCCGATGTTGACGACGAACGCTCCGGGCACGGGCGGTGCGTCGATCCATTCGCCGTCGCGCTCGACCTGCAGCCCGGTCTTGCCCGGCTCGACCCACAGGAGGGTGACGACTCCGAAGTCCTTGTGGGCGCCGACGCCCTGCTGAGGGGTCGGGTCGTCGACGCCGGGGTAGCGCACGATCTTGATGAGCGTCTCGGGCTCGCCGAAATGGCGGTCGAAGAACTCGGGCTCGGAGCCGAGCGAGACCGCCCACGCCCGCAGCAGACGCCGCGCGACACCCGACAGGTGGTCGTGCCACTCCGCGACGACCTCGCGCAGCTCGGGCTGCGCCGCGGGCCACAGATTCGGGCCGGTGAGGCGGGTGTAGGCGGGGGCGTCGGGGTCGGTGACGGCGTCGCGCTCCGGCCCGATGTCGATCTGCTCGCGCCAGTCGACAGCGCCCTGCGTGCGCTCACCGCCGACGCGCGTGTACCCGCGGAAGTGCGGGCTGGTCACGTTCTCGATCGCCAGCTTTTCTTCGAGCGGCAGCGCGAAGAAGTCGATCGCGGCCCGGTGCAGCCGCGACTCCAGCTCGGGCGTCACGCCGGTGCCGGTGAGGTAGAAGAACCCGACGTCGCGGGTGGCCCGCCGCAGGTCCGCACAGAACCGCGCCGTCGCCTCGGGTCCCTGGTCGAGATCGGAGAGGTCGAGGATCGGCAGGTTCAGTTCGGTCATGCGATGAGGATAGGCAGACGCCGACCGGTCCCCGGCGATTGTTACGCCCGCGGCGGCGCCGTCGGGTTTGAGACGGATGCCGCAGCCGGATACGGTTGTTCAAGTGAGGTTCGCCTCACCTAACCTCCCTCTTCGAACCCCCGTGGATCCAGCGTGCTCGCGACATTCCTGATCGGCCTGCGTGAAGGCCTCGAAGCCGCCCTCGTCGTCGGCATCCTCGTCGCCTACCTGACGCGCCTCGGCCGGCGCGACGTGCTGCCCCGGCTGTGGACCGGCGTCGCTCTGGCGATTGGTCTCGCGCTCGCGATCGGCGCCGTGCTCACCTTCGGGGCGTACACGCTCACCTTCGAGGCGCAGGAGCTCATCGGCGGTCTGCTCTCTCTGTTCGCCGTCGCGATGGTGACGTGGATGATCTTCTGGATGCAGCGCACGGCGCGCACGCTGAAGGCGACCCTCGAAGGCGGCATCGACCGGGCTCTCGCGACGGGCGGCCTGTGGGCGCTGGTCGTCGTCGGTTTCGTCTCGGTCGCCCGGGAAGGCATCGAGACGACCCTCCTGCTGTGGTCGATGGTGCAGTCCTTCGGCGATGCGCCGGCCGCGCTCGCGGGGGCCCTGCTCGGCCTCGCCGCGGCCGTCCTGGTCGGCTGGCTGCTCGCGCGCGGGATGGTCCGACTCGACCTGCGGCGCTTCTTCACGTGGACCGGCGCGTTCCTCATCGTCGTCGCCGCGGGGGTGCTCGCCTACGCGATCCACGACCTGCAGGAGGCCGGAGCTCTTCCCGGTCCCTTCACCGCCGCCGCGCCGGTCGATCCGACGACGGGTGCCGTCCTGGTCGGCTGGACCGCCTTCCCGTTCGGCTTCGCGTTCGACCTGTCCGCGGCGATCCCGCCCGGCGGACCGCTCGCCGCCGTGCTCCAGGCCACCGTCGGCTTCATGCCGCGCATGACGTGGCTGCAGGTCGTCGCCTGGGTCGCCTACGTCGGCGTCGTCGGCGCGCTGTGGATCCGCGGCCAGCGGCGGCCGCGTCCGACCGCCCGCCCCGCCTCGACCGAGGCATCCGTTCCCGTCCCCACCACCCAAGGAGTCTCATGACCCCGCACCGCCTTCTCGGAGCACTGGCCGTCGCCGGCGCAGGCGCGATCGTCCTTGCCGGCTGCGTCGCGAAGTCGGATGTCGCCGCAGCCGACGCGCTGACCGTGACCTCGACCGCCGACGGATGCGACGTGTCCTCCGCGACCGCGTCGAGCGGAACGCTCGCGTTCGACGTCACCAACTCGGGTGACGACGTGACGGAGTTCTATCTGCTGGCCGACGACGGGCTGCGCATCGTCGGCGAGGTCGAGAACATCGCGCCCGGCGCATCGCGCACGCTCACCGTCGTCGCCCAGCCCGGCGAGTACTTCACGCTGTGCAAGCCGGGGATGCTCGGCGAGGGCGTCGGACGCACCGCGTTCACCGTGAGCGGCGACGCGGTCGCGATCGACGGACCCGATGCCGAGCAGATGCAGCAGGCGGTCGACCTGTACGCGGCGTTCGTCAAGGACCAGGTCGAGAACCTCGTACCGCAGGTCGACGAGCTCGTCACCGCGTACGCCTCGGGC
>JAUHVN010000208.1 GCA_030425055.1 Actinomycetes bacterium
CAGGGTCTCGCGCAGCGTGCGCTCGACGGCGAGGCCGTCGATCCGCAGTCGAGCGACTCGGTGCAGTTGTCGGCGCTCATGCATCTGGTCCGGCAGGCGCTCGGCGAGGTCTGAGCCGGCGTTCCGGTGTTTCCGCGTCCTGCGGACGGGGGGAGCGCCGGTCAGGTGGCAGGCCCGCGGCATCCGGCGCTAGGGTCAGATGAGGCAGCGCAGCCGCTTCGCGTACACCCGACCCAAGGACGGCACATGAAGATCGGCATCCTGACCAGCGGGGGCGATTGCCCCGGACTCAACGCGGTCATCCGCGGTGTCGTCCTCAAGGGGACGACCGTGCACGACCTCGAGTTCGTCGGCATCCGCGACGGCTGGCGCGGCGTCGTCGACGCCGACTTCTTCCCGCTCACCCGCCACGAGGTCAAGGGCCTGTCGAAGGTCGGCGGCACGATTCTCGGCACGAGCCGCACGAACCCGTACGAGGGTCCGCGCGGCGGCGCGGAGAACATCGCGAAGACCCTCTACGGCCACCGGATCGACGGCATCGTCGCGATCGGCGGCGAGGGGACGCTCGCCGCGGCCGACCGCCTGTCGAACGACGGCATCAACGTCATGGGCGTGCCCAAGACCATCGACAACGACCTGCGTGCCACCGACTACTCGTTCGGCTTCGACACCGCCGTCAACATCGCCACCGATGCGATGGACCGTCTGCGCACGACGGGCGATTCGCACCAGCGCTGCATGGTCGCCGAGGTCATGGGCCGCCACGTCGGCTGGATCGCCCTGCACGCGGGCATCGCGGCCGGCGCGCACGTGATCTGCATCCCCGAGGTGCCGCTGTCGATCGACGAGATCTGCGATCAGGTCGCGAGCGCGCACGACCGCGGGCGCGCGCCGCTCGTCGTCGTGTCGGAGGGCTTCACCCTCACGGGCATGGACGAGGCGTACAGCGACCGCGGCCTCGACGCGTTCAACCGTCCTCGCCTCGGGGGGATCAGCGAGGTCCTCGCGCCCGAGATCGAGCGCCGCACCGGCGTCGAGACCCGCGCGACGGTGCTCGGCCACATCCAGCGCGGCGGCTCGCCGTCGGCCTTCGACCGCGTCCTCGCGACGCGCCTCGGCCTGCACACGGCCGATGCCCTCGTCGACGAGGCGTGGGGGCAGATGGTCGCGCTGCGCGGCACCGACATCGTGCGGGTGCCCTTCGCCGAGGCGCTCGGCGAGCTCAACACGGTGCCCCGCTACCGCTACGACGAGGCCGCAGCCCTCTTCGGCTGAGGCATCCGGCCGCCGCGCGCCCCCCCGCCCCGCCCCGTCGCCGTCTCTCGGCGGTGTGTCCCATTCGTTGCGTGCCGTGTCCCGATCAGGGCCGACCATGGCCATGGAGGTGTTCACCATTCGGCTCTGAATGCGCCGAATCTGGGACACGCCCGACCGGCCGACCGCTCCTCCACAGCTCGAGCATGTGCGGATGCTTGTCCACAAGGCAGGTCTCGTCGCTGATCACGGCCACGACGCGGCCAGAGTGAGGGGATGCCGCGCCGACAAGACCTGCAGGGACTGCCTGCTTCGTTCACGGTGTCCCAAGCGGTGCAGCACGGGCTCTCCGCTGGTGTGCTCCGCCGGGCGGAGTTCAGGCGGCCGTTCCACGGCGTTCGCGCGACGGGCTCCGCTGACTCGTCGCTGCGTGCGCAGTGCATGGACTACGCGCCGCGCCTTGCTCCGCACCAGTTCTTCAGCCACGAGACCGCGCTCGAGTGGGTGGGAGCACCGATGCCCGAATGGCCGTATAGACCTGCCATCCACGTATCCGCCCACCGCCCTGCTCGTGAGCCCAGGACGCAGGGGGTCGTCGGTCACCGCCTTCAGCTACGCGAGTCCGGCGTTCTCGTCACCGCGGAGGGAGTGCCGGTCGAGCATCCGGTTCGGGCGTGGCGACAGTGCGGCACGCTCTGGCAGCTGGACGATCTCATCGCCGCCGGTGACTTCCTGGTCTCGGGCGACCGTCCGTGGGCGACCGTCCAGGATCTGATGGAAGAGGTGCGAACGATGGGCGATGTCCGTGGTGGCCTGCTCACTCGCGCACTGCGCGAGGTGCGCGCCGGTGTGCGATCTGCTCGCGAAACGCGGTTGCGCCTGCTCGTGCTTCGCGGCGGACTCCCGCGGCCGGAGACGGGTTGGGACATCTTCGACGATCGAGGCACATTCATCGCGGAGGCGGATCTCGCGTTTCGCCGATATCGGGTCTGCGCCGAGTACGACGGGCGCGTTCATGCGGAGAGCATCGGTCAGTTCCAGAAGGACGCCGATCGGTGGGATGCCATTCGCGCCGCAGGCTGGGATCATGTCCGCATCCTGAACCATCACCTGCAGAACGGTGGTGCTGTCGCGCTGGAGAAGATCCGGACCGCGCTCGTGCACGCAGGCTGGACACCGGGGCGGTGACTCTCATGTCCCGAATTGGGGTCACCGATCGCCGTTGGGTGAACATGACTCGGGACAAGGACTGCGGGAGACGGGACACGACACGCGGGAAGTGGGACATCGATGCCTCGACTTAAGGCGGCGAGCCGCCGGGTCAGTCGTCGGCGAGGCCGAGCACGTCGAGCAGCCAGGCCAGCTCGAACGCGCGCTCCTTCCAGGCGTTGTAGCGGCCGCTCACACCGCCGTGACCGGCGACCATCTCGCACTTCAGCAGCGCGTCGGCGCCGACCTCGCGCAGACGCGCCACCCACTTGGCGGGCTCGACGTACAGCACGCGGGTGTCGTTGAGCGAGGTGACGGCGAGGATGCGGGGATACGGGGCGTCGGTGCGCACGTTCTCGTACGGCGAGTACGACTTCATGTACGCGTACACCTCGGCGTTGTGCAGCGGGTCGCCCCACTCGTCCCACTCGATGACGGTGAGCGGCAGCGACGGGTCGAGGATCGTGGTGAGCGCGTCGACGAACGGCACCACCGCGAGCACGCCCGCGAACAGCTCGGGGGCCAGGTTGGTGACCGCGCCCATCAGCAGACCGCCGGCGCTGCCGCCCTCGGCCACCATGCGGTCGGGAGTCGTGTAGCCCTCCTCGACGAGGTAGCGGCCGCAGTCGACGAAGTCGGTGAACGTGTTGCGCTTGCGCAGCAGCTTGCCGTCCTCGTACCACTGGCGGCCCATCTCGCCGCCGCCGCGCACATGGGCGACCGCGAAGACGACGCCGCGGTCGAGCTCCGACAGCCGCGCCACCGAGAAGCCGGGCTCGATGGAGTGCTCGTACGAGCCGTAGCCGTAGAGGTGCAGGGGGCGCGGCTGCTCTCCGGCGTCGCCGAACGACCGCTTCCACACCAGCGAGATCGGCACGCTGCTGCCGTCCTGCGCCGGCGCCCACACCCGCGCCTGCGCGTAATCCTCGGCGTCGTACCCGCCGAGCACCGGCTGACGCTTGCGCAGCAGCAGCTCGCCCGTCGCGACGTCGTAGTCGTACACGGTGCTGGGGGTCACGAACGACACGTACCCGATGCGCAGCACCGGCGGTGCCCACTCGGGGTTTCCGCCCGGGCCCGCCGCGTAGAGCGGCTCGTCGAACCCGATCTCAGAGACTCCGCCGGTGCGGTAGTCGAGCATCCCGAGCCGCGCGAGACCCTCGCGCCGGTACGCGACGACGCCCCAGTCGCGGAACGCCGACATGCCGAGCAGTCGCTGGCCGGGGCGGTGGGGGATCACGACCGCACGCTCTCCCGTGGGATCGGATGCCGCGACCCGCACCATCTCGAAGTCGAGGGCGCCGTCGTTGTGGACGATGTACAGCACGTCCTCGCCGTCGACGATCGCGTGGGTCGCGTCGTACTCGACGCCATCGGTGCGCGGCCAGATCACGCGCGGCTCGGCGCGCAGGTCGGTCGCGTCGACCATCAGCTGCTCGGAGGTGATCGACGAGCCCGCCTCGATCATGAGGAACCTGTCGCTGCGCGTGAATCCCGCACCGACCCAGTAGCGCTCGTCGGGCTCGTGGAACAGGGTCGTGTCGTCGGCGACGGGCGTGCCCAGCTCGTGCAGCCACACGGTGTCGGGGCGCCACGCGTCGTCGACCGTCGTGTAGACGATGAACCGGCCGTCGGGCGAGAAGGTGGCGCCGGCGAACGTGCCCGGGATCTCATCGGGCAGCTGCTCGCCGGTGACGAGGTCGCGCACCCGCACGGTGTAGCGCTCGTCGCCCGCGACGTCGACGCCGTACAGCATGCGGTTCCCGTCGGTGGTCACCTCGAAGCTGCCCAGCGAGAAGAACTCGTGGCCCTCGGCCTCGACGTTCCCGTCGAGCAGCACCTGCTCGCCCGGCACGTCGACATCGGGCGAGAGCTCGGGCGGGGTCCAGTCGTCCGGCGAAGCGATCGGCGCGCGGCACTGGATGCCGTACTGGCTGCCCTCGACGGTGCGCCCGTAGTACCACCACTGCCCCCGTCGGGACGGCACCGACAGGTCGGTCTCCTGCGTGCGTCCCTTGATCTCGCCGAAGATGCGCCCGCGCAGTCCCTCGAGGTGAGCGGTCCGCTCGGCGGTGTAGGCGTTCTCCGCCTCGAGGTGCGCGACGACCGCGGCATCCTCCTTCGCGCGGAACCACTCGTAGCGGTCTTCGACCTCGTCGCCGTGGTGGCTTCGCGTCGACGGGCGCACGTCGGCGATCGGGGCGGGCAGCGGTGCGGGAGCGTCCTGAAGGGTCACGGTCTCCACGGTAGTCGCCGGATGCCGCGCGCCGCCCCCGCTGTGAGAGTTGACCCCGGGTAGGCGCGGTGCGAGGATTCTGTCTGGCCGGTTGCCGGTTCCTGAACACTCGGTGAACTGTTCGTTCGTCACGTCGATCCCGTCGACACCCGTCACATCCCCCTTACGAAAGCGAACGGTGGAAACCGCAGTCCTCATCGTCGTGCTGGTGATCGCGCTGGCACTCTTCTTCGATTTCACCAACGGCTTCCACGACACCGCCAACGCGATGGCGACTCCGATCGCCACCGGGGCCCTCAAGCCCAAGGTCGCCGTGCTGCTCGCGGCCGTCCTGAACCTCGTCGGCGCCTTCCTGTCGACCGAGGTGGCCAAGACGATCTCGGGCGGGATGATCCGCGAAGATCAGCTCTCGGCGGCGATCTTCCCCGCGATCATCTTCGCGGGACTCATCGGCGCCATCACGTGGAACATGCTCACGTGGCTGCTCGGACTGCCGTCCTCGTCGTCGCACGCGCTCTTCGGCGGACTC
>JAUHVN010000209.1 GCA_030425055.1 Actinomycetes bacterium
CGTTGCCGCGGCCGAGCTCGTGACGGATCTGGCGGGCCGACTCGATGAACGGCTGCGACTCGATGTCGCCGACGGTGCCGCCGATCTCGGTGATGATGACGTCGGGCTTGGGCGATTCGTCGGCCTGCAGGCGCATGCGCCGCTTGATCTCGTCCGTGATGTGCGGAATGACCTGCACGGTGTCGCCGAGGTACTCGCCGCGACGCTCGCGCGCGATCACCTGCGAGTAGATCTGCCCGGTGGTGACGTTCGCGGCCTGGCTGAGGTCGATGTCGAGGAAGCGCTCGTAGTGGCCGATGTCGAGGTCGGTCTCGGCGCCGTCGTCGGTGACGAAGACCTCACCGTGCTGGAACGGGTTCATCGTTCCCGGATCCACGTTGAGGTACGGGTCGAGCTTCTGCATCACGACGCGCAGCCCGCGGGCGGTGAGGAGGTTGCCCAGGCTCGCGGCCGTGAGCCCCTTCCCCAACGAGGAAACGACACCTCCGGTCACGAAGATATGCCGGGTGGTGCCGTCTGATTCGAATGCCGCGTCTGGAGTGTCCGTCACGGGCTTTCATCCTATCAGTGCTGTCGGGGCGGATGCTGCTACGTGCGGCCCTCGCGAGTCGACACGTTCCGCGCGAGTCGACACGTTTCGTGCGCACAGAACGCCGCGACTCGCGCGAGACGTGTCGACTCGCGCGTGGCGGCGGTCACCCCCGCGCCGCGCCGAGCGCGAGCAGCTCACGGGCGTGGACGAGCGCGGCATCCGACTCGGACATGCCCGAGAGCAGGCGCGCCATCTCGGCCTCGCGTTCGGTGCCCGACAGAGCGCGCACGTCGGAAGCCGTGACCGACCCGTCGGTCGCCTTCACGACGCTCAGGTGGTTGCCGGCGAAGGCCGCGACCTGCGCGAGGTGGGTCACCACGATCACCTGCGAGCGGCGGGCGAGACGCTGCAGCCGGCGGCCGACCTCGATCGCGGCCGCGCCGCCGATGCCGGCGTCGATCTCGTCGAACACGAACGTCGGCACCGGGTCGGTCGCCGCGATGACGACCTCGATCGCGAGCATCACGCGGCTGAGCTCTCCGCCCGATGCGCCGCGGGAGACGGGCCGGGGCGTGGCGCCGGGATGCGGTGCCAGCAGTATCGCGACGTCGTCACGGCCGTGCGCCGACTCGCTGCCCGGCGCGACGGCGACGGTGACCTCGGCGTCGGCCATCGCGAGCGCGTGCAGCTCCTCGGTGACCTCGGCGCCAAGCCGCTCCGCCGCCGCCGTGCGCACGGCGGTGAGGACGGCCGCCGCGTCATCGAGGGCGGATGCCGCGGCATCCCGCTGCTCGGTGAGCCGGCCCACCCGCTCGCCGTCGTCGTCGAGCTCGGCGAGGCGCAGTCCGGCGGTCTCGCGCAGGGCGATCGCGTCGTCGAGCGAGCCGTGCGCGCGCACGAGGGCGCCGAGCACCGCGCGGCGCTCCTCGACGGCGGCGAGCTCGTGAGGTCCCGACTCGTCGAGGTCGGCCAGGTAGGCGGCGAGGGATGCCGCGAGGTCAGCAGTGCGGTAGCCGACCTCGGCGACCTGCTCGCCGAGGTCGTCGAGGGCGGGATCCCCTGCACGCTCGAGTGCGCGGCGCGCCTCGGCCAGCAGCGATGCCGCATCGGGCTCCTCGGTGTCTCCCGAGAGCGCGGAGTGCGCGGTGGCCGCGGCCACGCGCAGCTCTTCGACGTTCGCGAGGCGCTCGGCGCGCACGGTCAGCTCGGCGTCCTCGCCGGGCTGCGGATCGGCCTGCTCGATCTCGGCGAGCTCGGCACGCAGACGCTCGGCCTCGGCCGCACGGGCATCGCGCTGCTCGGTCAGCTCGGTCAGCTCGGCGTCGAGGGCGCGGAACGCGTCGAACGCTGCGCGGTAGGTGCGCAGCGCGGACGCCGTGTCCTCGCCGCCGAACCGGTCGAGGGCGTCGCGCTGCGCGGCGGCCGACCGCAGCCGCAGCTGATCGGACTGCCCGTGGACGACGACGAGTTCATCGGCGAGGTCGGCCAGCACGCCGGCCGGCGCTGCACGCCCCCCGACGGTGGCGCGCCCACGGCCCTCGCTGCTCACCGACCGGCCGAGGAACAGCTCGGCGCGCCCGTCGCCGACGGGTTCGACATCTCCCCCGGCCTCACGCACGCGTTCGGCGACGGGGCCGTCTTCGGGGACGAGCCACGTGCCGTCGACGACCGCCTGTGCGGCCCCCGCCCGCACGGCGCCCGAATCGGCGCGTTGGCCGAGCAGCAGTCCGAGCCCGGTCACGACCATCGTCTTGCCCGCGCCCGTCTCGCCGGTGATCGCGGTGAAGCCCGGCCCGATGGGCAGGGTCGCCTCGGCGATCACCCCGAGGTCGCGCAGGCGGATCTCTTCGATCACGCGTCGGCCACCGCGCTCTCTCCTGCGGTGACGGGCACGGCGGGGCCTCGCCAGCCGTCGACCGGCAGCCGGAACTTGCGCACCAGCCGGTCGGTGAACGCGGCCGGGTGCAGGCGGGCGAGCCGCACCGGACGCGGCGAGCGTCGCACGACGACACGGGCGCCCGGCGGAAGATCGTGCGAGCGTCGACCGTCGCACCACAGGATGCCGACGCCGTTCGTGCGCTCGAGCACCTCGATCGCGACGACGTGCTCGGGACCGACCACGAGCGGCTCGGCGAACAGCGCGTGCGCCGACAGCGGCACGACGGCGATCGCCTCGACGGTGGGCCAGATGACGGGGCCGCCCGCCGAGAAGTTGTAGGCCGTCGAGCCGGTCGGCGTCGAGATGACCACGCCGTCGCACCCGAAACTCGAGAGAGGACGGCCGTCGACCTCGATGACGACCTCGAGCATCCGCTCACGGCTCGCCTTCTCGACGGTCGCCTCGTTGAGCGCCCACGTCTCGTAGATGACGTCGTCGCCGACGTCTTCGACCTGCACCTGCAGCGCGAGCCGCTCTTCGACCTCGTACTCGCGCGCGATCGCGCGGCGCACGGCGTCGTCCATGTCGTCGCGCTCGATCTCGGCGAGGAAACCGACGTGGCCCATGTTGATGCCGAGCACCGGGGCGAGTCCGTCGCGCACCAGTTCGGCGGCGCGCAGGATCGTGCCGTCGCCGCCGAGCACGATGGCCAGCTCGATGTCGCCCACCGGCACGTCGACGCCGAGCACGGCGAGGTCGCCGAACTCGGGCAGCACGGCGCGCAGGTCGTCGCGGTCGTCGCTGGCGAGCACGGGCCGTGCGCCGGCATCCTGCAGCGCGGAGATCACCCGGGCGGCCGCGCGCACCGTCTCGTCGCGGTGGGCGTGCGCGACCACCAGGATGCTGCGGACGTCATCGGTCATGGGCTCCCCCGGTTCGCGGTGCTCCCCCATTCTGCCGGACACCCGGTCACCCGGCGCATCCGGCCCCGCGCCCGTGACCGTGAGACTTCATCGGACCGCCGAGACCGAGGGTGGCGGCCGCTGTCTCGGCGTACCGATGCAGTCTCAGCGGGGCTTGCCCTGCACGTCATGGCGTGTGACCCGTCCCACGCCACATGGGCGGACTTGGCTAGACTTAGTCCATGGTCCAGATGAACGTCCACGAGGCGAAGAGTCAGCTCTCGGCGCTGATCGCCCAGGTGCTCGCCGGCGAACAGGTCACGATCGCGCGGGCCGGGGTGCCGGTGGTCGATCTCGTCGTGCACCGCGACCGGCAGATCGTCTACGGGCTGGGCCGCGGAGAAGCGGAGTTCGATCCCCGGCTCTTCGACGGGCGTGACGCCGAGGTCGATGCGCTGTTCTATGGACCAGACGCGTGATGCTGCTGGACACGAACGCCGCGCTCTGGCTGTACCACGACAGCGACCGGCTCGGAGTCGACAGCAGACGCCGGATCGCCGACGCCGATCGGGTGTACTTCTCCGCGGTCACGGTGCTCGAGATCACGATCAAGCACATGCTCGGGCGGCTGGCCCTGCCGGCGGACGGAGATCTCACCGGCGCATTTGAGCGCTCCGGCCTGGTCGAACTGCCCTTCAGTGCGCGGCACGCCGAGGCGCTCACCTCGTTCCCGGCGCTCGCGCATCACGATCCGTTCGACCGGATGCTGCTCGCCCAGGCGCGCACGGAGTCCGTCGACCTGCTCACGTCGGACGCGACGCTGCTCGCCCTCGATGAGCGATGGGTGCGCGACGCGCGCCGGTGATCAGCGGGTGAGGGCGACGACCTCGGCGGCGACGGCCGAGGGATCGCCGCCCCGACCCGGCGCGAGGTGGGCGACGTACTCGCGGTTGCCGTGCGTTCCCGCGATCGGCGACGCGATCACCCCGAGCGTGCCGAGGCCTGCATCCCACGCCGCCCACAGCACGCGTTCGACCGCGTCGGCGCGCAGTGCGGGGTCTGTCACGAGTCCGCCCTTGACCGCCGTGCGTCCGACCTCGAACTGCGGCTTGACGAGCAGGACGAGATCCGCACCGGGAGCTGCGACGGCCGCTGCCGCCGGCAGCACGTGCGTCAGCGAGATGAACGACAGGTCGCCGGTGATGACCGACGGTGCGGCATCCGTGCCGGCCGCCGATGCGAGCGACGCCGGCGTCATGTGGCGCACGTTGAAGCCCTCGACGGCGATGACGCCGTCGTCGGCGCCGACGGATGCCGCGAGCTGACCGTGGCCGACATCGACCGCGATGACCGGATCCGCCCCGCGCTCGCGCAGCACCTGCGTGAACCCGCCGGTCGACGCGCCCATGTCGAGCGCGATGCGACCTGCGACGTCGACCCCGAACGCGTCGAGCGCGGCGATGAGCTTGTGCGCGGCCCGGCTGACGTAGTGGTCGGTCGCGGCGACCTCGATCACCGCGTCGTCGGCGACCGATGCGGACGGCTTGACGACGGGGCGCCCGTCGACCGTCACCTCGCCGGCAGCGATGAGCGCCGCCGCATGCGTCCGCGAGCGCGCGAGTCCCCGCGCGGCGACGGCCGCATCGAGGCGCGGGGTCATCGGCCGGTCGAGCCCGGTGCCGCCTCGAGTCGACGCGCGAGCTCGTCGTGGACGCCCTCGTAGGCCTGGGCACGCGTCGCGAGCGCCTGAGCCTCGATCACCTCGAGACGCGACACGAGGTCGGCGCGGCGCTCGTCGCTCTCATCCATGCCGTCAGCATACGTGCGCGTGGCCCGGATGCCGGCGCGTCACGGCCGGTGAAACGGATCCGCGTACAGCCGCTCGGGCACGCGGAAACCGAAGATCG
>JAUHVN010000210.1 GCA_030425055.1 Actinomycetes bacterium
TGCGCGCAGGATGGCTACGATCGCTGGTCGTGAACGTGATCTGGCGCACCCTTCTGGTGATGTTGATGGCGCGGCGCCGTCTGCGGCGCGAAGGTCGGCTCGCACCGACCGCCATCGGCCGCGTGAAGCTGACGACGCTGCCGACCGACCTCGACATCCTCGGCCACATGAACAACGGCCGCTATCTGTCGCTCATGGACCTGGGGCGATGGGATCTGCTGGTGCGCACCGGGCTCATGGGCGCGATGCGGACCCACGGCTGGTACGCGGTGGTGTCGAGCGAGACGATCACGTTCCGCAAGTCGCTCGAGGCGTGGCAGCGGTTCGACCTCGAGTCGCGGCTGATCGGCCATGACGAGAAGGCCGTCTACCTCGAGCACCGGTGCACTGTCGACGGCGAGATCTATGCCCGGGCGATCGTGCGCGCACGGATGATGAAGCGGTCGGGCGGCACACTGTCGCACGAGGAGATGTTCGCCGCCGTCGGGCGTCCCGAGGGCATCCCCGATGTCGCCGACTGGATCCACGAATGGGCCGCGGCATCCGCCCTTCCGCCGACGCGCGCCGAAGCGCCCAGCATCTGGGCCTGACCGGAAGAGCGCACGCACGGGGTGTCGCCGAGCGAGCAGGGCTGGTTCACTGGGGGCCACGCGAATCGCAGGGGAGGCGATCCGAATGGCCAGCGACATCGTCCTGGAAGACGACGCGATCACACTGAAGGATGCCGACACGGTCACGATCGCGCAGGGCGATCGCCGGGTCGAGATCAATCTGCGCAGCAACCGCTCCCGGATGGTGGTCGGATCCGACGAGGCGCCGGGGTTCCTCACGCTCGACGGCGACAATGCCCGCATCAGCATCATGCAGGGCGGGCTTGTCGCTCAGTCGGCCTCGGTGCGACAGAGCCTGTCGGTGGGCACCGGCGGGAGCGAGGGCGGCACGCATCCCGGTTCGATCCGGGTGACCAGCCGCACCGGGACCCTCCTGACGGTCGACGGTGCATCCGGCGAGATCGAGATCGAAGGGCACGGGAACCTGCTCGACCGTCTCGCCGAACTCGCGACCCTTCGGGCGACGGTGTCGCGCCTGGAGGCGAGGGTCCGCGCCCTGGAGTCCTGACCCGTGTCCGCCGCCTCGCTGCGGGCCCGCGTCCCGCGCTCGGGCGTCTCGGTGCGCGAGGCGGCCGCGTCGCCGTCGCCGATCTCGCTGCGCCGGCTGATCGGCCGGCGGAAGGTCCTCACCCTCGATCGCCTCCGCTGCATCCGCAAGGAGGACCTCATCGGCCGGGACGAGGTGCGCCTCGAGATCCGGGTCGACGGGCAGTTCGAAGACTCCCTGCGCACGAAGCTCGGCAAGGGCGAGAGCGCGACGCTGCGCACGCGTGTGGAGTTCGATCGTGTCGTGGAGATCACGCTGTTCGACGAAGACATCTCGAAGCCGAGCAACTTCATCCGCTTCGACCACGACGACGAGCTGGGCAGCCACACGTTCACGTCGGTGGGTGACCGCGAGCGCGCATTCCACGAGGACGGGGCGCACTACGTGCTCGATGCGCACGTGAGGGACGGCGACCCGGGCGCGGCGACGACGGCATGGCAACTTGTGGACGAGTTCGAGGCGTCCACCGCGCGCGGCGGGTGGCCCCGGCTCTCGAAGGCCACGATCATCGAGCAGATGCGAGATCGCCTCGCGCGTCCCTGGCGGGTGAACCAGGGGCCGACCAACACGTGCGCTCCGGCCGCCGTCGTCTTCGACCTGATCCGTCGGTCACCGCGGCGCTACGTGCGCCTCGTGCGCTCGCTCTACGAGACCGGCGAGTTCGTCATGAAGGACGGCACGCGCATCACGACGTCGCCGCAGCTGCGCGCGGCCGCGGCGCGCAGCGAGCCGACCGACGGCGGTGGGGCCTTCGCGGTGCCCGAGGTCGATTGGCTCGTGCTCGCCAGCATGCGCGAGAGCGCCAATGTCGCCTATACCGGACCCGAGACGTTCGACAATCTGGGATCGACGCACTGGGAGGTCGCGGGCTGGCTCTTCAAGCTCAACGGCTACAACCATGTGCGCTACTTCCCGGGTCCGCCACGTTTCGTCGCAGGTGTGCTGTCGCCCGCCGATGTGTCGGCGAGCGCCTGGATCGCAGCCGCGAGGAAGGCGCTGGACCGCGGTGGCGCCGCGCTCGCGAGCATCGACAGCAGCATGGTCGACTCGCAGCGACCCGGATGGTGGAGCTTCCCCGAGCACATCGTCGCGGTGCTCGATCGCCCGCAGCGCCGAGTCGATGGCGCATGGCCGCAGGACGTCCTGCCCCTCAGCAAGAACGTCCGCTACGTGACCTGGAGTTCGTTCACGTGGGGCGGCATCGTTCGACGGCAGACACGCGTCGACGACTTCGAGTCGGGCATGTGGATGCTCATCACGGCATATTGACGGCCACGCAACGCGCGTAGCCCACGCGTCGGCGGTGCGCAAGCCCTTGCCCGGCAGGGGCGGTTGCGGCTTGCGTGGAGCGGTGCCGGCCCGACCCCCGGGGCCGGACCCACCGGAAGGAGGGTGTCATGGACACCACCGCACTCATCTGGCTCATCGTCGGGATCGTCGTCGTCGCGGCGGTCGCCGTCCTCGTCGCCGTGCTCGTCTCACGCCGCCGCTCGGCGCGCCACGAGCAGCGTCAGCACGAGAAGGCCGAGGAGCTGCGTCAGCAGGCCGAAGCCGCGCGGCTCGACGCGCAGGAGCGCGAGGCTCGTGAAGCGAAGGCGCGGGCGGATGCCGCATCCGCGGCCGCGGCGGCCGAGCAGGCCAAGGCGCGCGCCGTCGAGGCCGACCTCGAGGCGAAGCGCCAGGCCGACACCATCGACGGTCACGCCGCCGAGGCCGCGGAGCGACGCGCCGAGGCGGAGGAGTACGCCCGGAAGGCCGACGAGATCGACCCCGCCGTCGCCGCCGACCACGACGCCGACCATCCGCCGATCACGCGGAAGCGACTGCACGACGACGAGACCGTGGTCGTGGACGACGCCGGCGACGCGGATGCCTCAGAGCGGCGCCGCGCCGCCACCTCCGGACCGGCCTGACCGAGGCTGATTCGGAGAGACCCGCGCCGAGCCCGGGTCTCCGTCGAGAAGGTGCGGCTACGCGCCCGACGGAGGCTCGGGCTCGTCGACGATGCTGAGACCCGCCGGCGAGTTCGCAGACTTGGCGAGCGCCTCGAGCCAGGCCGGGTTCAAGCGCGGCTGGCGTCCGCCGAAGTACTCGAACGCGAGTGAGATGTTCGGACTCAGCCACACCGAGGTGCGACCCATGCCCGAACGGTCCGGGTCGGTCCAGGTGAACGAGAACTGCTCGCCGCGGCGCAGCTTGCCCCAGATGACGACCTGGAGGTGCGCGAGGATGCGGTCGTCGATCGCGACCGTGAGCTTGGAGTCGTAGGTGAGCGTGCCCATCGGCACCACCCTAGCCCGCCGACCGCGTGAGCGACGAGCGGCGAAAGCGGCATAGTACACGTTCGAAGCCGCTGTGTCTGGTGTTGCGTCGATGCGATATGCATCCCAATCTGTATGGGTGGATATCGTGAGCGACTTGGGGAACGAGCTGCGTGCTGCGCTGACGGGCGGCCAGCTGACCGTCGAATATCAGCCGCAGTTCGAGCTCGAGGGCGCCACGGCCACCCCGGGCCGGCCCGTCGCGGTGGAGGCGCTGTGCCGCTGGCACCACCCCACGCGCGGACTCGTCATGCCCGACGTCTTCATCCCCGTCGCCGAGCGCGAGCACATCATCACCGCGCTCGACGCCCACGTGCTGCTGGTCGCCGCGCAGCAGGTGCGGCAGTGGCAGCTCGACGGATACGCGCTCGGACTGTCGGTGAACGCCTCGCCGACGCACATGTCGCCGGAGTACGCGGACGCCGTGATCGACGCGCTCGACGACCTCGGTCTCTCGCACGGCTCGCTCGCCATCGAGATCACGGAGTCGCCGGCCCCGCAGCTCGCACCCGAGGCGATCGCGATCCTTCCCCGCCTGCGATCGGAGGGGATCGCCGTCTCTCTCGACGACTTCGGCGGAGGTGACACCACGATCGACATGCTCGACGCCCTGCCGATCGACGAGATCAAGATCGACCGATCGATCACGCAGCGCACGGACGACGACGCCGACCACGAGGTGGCAGCCGTGGTCGCCCACGCCGAGCGCCAGGGTTGGCGCGTCGTGGCCGAGGGCATCGAGACCGAGGACGACCTCGAGCGGTCGCGCCGACGCGGATGCCACCGCGGTCAGGGGTTCCTGTGGGGTCCTCCCGTGCCCGCTCCGCGTCTCGAGGAGATGCTCGCGGGATGAGCCGCGTGCCGGCAGCGGCGGTCAGATCCCGGTGAACTCGTCTCCGTGATCGTCGGCGCGGTCTTCGACCGGAGCGTCGGCGACCTCGATCTGGCTCCAGGTCACCGGCATCCCCGGCGAGAAGAGGATGTCGATGCCGGGTCCGCCGCGCAACGGCGGCACATTCACGTACCCGCCACCGGCCTTGATCGCATCGAGGATGTTCTGCTTGAGCTCGGTGACCGGCTCGGGCAGGAAGTAGTCACGGCCGTCGACGGTCAGTCGGTTCACGATCGCCATGACCCCAGCGTAGCCACGTGCACCGGCATCGGCACCGTAGGATCGACGGCGTGGGTACCTTGCACTACGGATCGCCGTCGGTCGAGTTCGCGATCGACGACCGCACGCTCGCCCATCTCGAGCTCGTGATCCTCGCCAAACTGCGTCGTCAGGAGTCGCTGTCCTTCGCGCTCACCGACGAAGAGACAAGCATCCGGCGCTCAGTGTGGCTCTCGCCGTCGTCGACCCTCCGCTTCGAGTACGACGCGCCGATGCCCGAGATCAACCGGCTGTGGCTGCAGGAGCTCGTCGACACGGCGAACTCGTCGGGCGGGCTGCGCATCGTGCCCGAGCCCGAACTGCCCGAGTCACGCTGACCAGCGGCCCCGGCCCGCGCGCTTGGCGCGGTACATCGCCTTGTCGGCGGCATCCAGCAGCTCGGCCGGCCTCAGCTCGTCGTCCGAGCTGATCACTCCGGCCGAGGCCGACATGGTCACGTGGACCCCCGCCACGGCGACGGGATCCGACACGATCGTGAGCACGCGCTCGGCCACGGCGTGGGCCTCGTCCTCGCCGACGTCG
>JAUHVN010000211.1 GCA_030425055.1 Actinomycetes bacterium
CGAGAACAGCCACGTGCGGATGATGTCCCGACCCTGGGGTCGCAGATCGAACGGGGCGACGAGGTTCCACAGTTCGGGGTCGCGCTCCCAGCCTCCCGCGAGCTGCGGCGTCAGCGACGAGGTCGCCCACGTGTCGAAGATGTCGTTCTCACCCTCGAAGCCCCCCGGAACGCCGCGCTGATCCGGGGTGTACCCGGCGGGCACATCGGTGCTCGGGTCGACGGGCAGCGACGCGGCATCCGGTGTGAGCACACGCGCGTAGTCGCGGTCGCCGTTCTCGTCGAGCGCGTACCAGACGGGGATCGGCACGCCGAAGAAGCGCTGGCGCGAGATGAGCCAGTCGCCGGTGAGCCCGTTGGTCCAGTTCTCGTAGCGCACGCGCATGAAGTCCGGATGCCACGACATGCCCTGGCCGAGCTGGATGAGCCTGTCGCGCAGCTCCTCGTCGCGCGCGCCGTTGCGCAGGTACCACTGGCGCGTCGAGACGATCTCGAGCGGACGGTCGCCCTTCTCGTAGAACTTCACGGCATGCGTGAACGGCTTGGGGTCGCCGTCCATCGCGCCGGACTCCTGCAGCAGCTCGACGATGCGCTTTTTCGCGCTGAACACCGTCTTGCCGACGAGCTCGTCGTACGCCGCGCGCCCGGCATCCGTCACGATCACGTCGGGGGCCTCGGCCATGACGCGGCCGTCCTGACCGAGGATCGTGCGGTTGGGCAGGTCGAGTTCACGCCACCACACGATGTCGGTGACATCGCCGAACGTGCAGATCATCGCGATGCCCGAGCCCTTGTCCTGCTGGGCGAGCGGATGCGCGAGCACCGGCACCTCGACATCGAACAGCGGCGTGCGCACCGTCGAGCCGAACAGCGGCTGGTATCGCTCGTCGTCGGGGTGCGCGACGAGCGCGACGCACGCGGGGAGCAGCTCGGGGCGCGTCGTCTCGATGAAGACATCACCCGAGCCGTCGGTCTTGGCGAAGCCGACGCGGTGGTACGCCGCGGGCTGGTCGCGGTCTTCGAGCTCCGCCTGCGCGACCGCGGTGCGGAAGTCGATGTCCCACAGCGTCGGAGCGAGGTCCTGGAAGGCCTCGCCGCGTTCGAGGTTGCGCAGGAAGGCCAGTTGGCTCGTGCGCATCGTCTCGTCCGAGATCGTGCGGTAGGTCTGGGTCCAGTCGACGCTGAGGCCGAGCGAGCGCCACAGCGCCTCGAAGTGCTTCTCGTCCTCGACGGTGAGCTTCTCGCACAGTTCGATGAAGTTGCGGCGGCTGATCGGGATCTGGTCGGCCGCGCGCGAGGACTTGTTGTCACCGCCTTCGTAGGGCGGGGTGAAGTCGGCGTCGTACGGCAGCGACGGGTCGCAGCGCACGCCGTAGTAGTTCTGCACGCGCCGCTCGGTGGGAAGCCCGTTGTCGTCCCAGCCCATCGGATAGAAGACGGTCTTGCCGCGCATGCGCTCGAAGCGCACCTTGACGTCGGTGTGCGTGTAGCTGAACACGTGGCCGATGTGCAGCGACCCCGAGGCGGTGGGCGGCGGGGTGTCGACGGAGTAGATTCCCGGGCGGCCGACCTCGGCGGCGCGGATGCGGTCGAAGAGGTAGGTGCCCTTCTCTTCCCACACGGCATCCCACTTGTTCTCGAGACCCTCGAGGGCGGGCTTGTCGGGGATGTGCGCGTCGGCCATGGGGTCTCCTGAGGCGATATGTGCGGCACTGTGTGAGCGTGCCTGAGTGTGGGATGCCGCTCGATTCTACCCGTCGACAGCGGGATCGCTCGCGGGATCGCTCAGTCGCGGACGTCGATCCCCAGCGCGGCGCCGAGCGCGGGTGCGAGGCGTTCCAGCTGCCACGGCGTGAGCGTGGCACCGCGCAGCGCCGTGGGATCGAGGAACGCGACGGCGTCCAGCCCGCGCAGATCGACGTGCGCTGCGTGCAGCCCGCGGTTGTCGACCTCGTCCGCCCTGGTCTCGCGGAACGACACGCGCTCGAGCGTCGCCTGCGGGATGTCGAGGGTGGTGATGGTCGCGTCCGCGATCACGACATCGATCGCTCGGGCTCCGCCCAGGCTCAGGTAGTCGATGCGCACGCCCCGTAGCTCCACTTCGTCGAGGTCGGCCTCGGCCAGGTCGAGGGTGCCGATGCGGCCGCCGGTGACGCGCACCCGCCGCCAGCGTGCTCCACGGGCAGTGACCGCCGTGGCGCGCAGGTCGTCGATCTCGACGTCGACCAGCACTGATCCGGTCAGGTCGAGGCGATCGGCGGCCGCACCGGCCAGGACGCACTCGGTGAGGGTCAGGTGCGAGGCATCCGTGTCGTTGTCGAGCGCGACGATCCGGGTGCGGAACTCCTCGGGCCGCGATCCGAGCCCCGAGACCTCGTCGAGTTCGTCGGGAAGGTCGGGCGGCGAGACCCGCGGGGCGAGCGGGCGATCGGTTCGCGAAGCCATCATCCGACGCTAGCGCGTGCGCGCGCGGGTATGATCGTGGCATCCGCATCGATCCGGCCATCACCGGGGAGCTCTCGGAAGAAACCTTCGGTCGTCCCGGCGTCCGCAGGGACTAGAACCGAGCGGGGCAGGCCCGTCACAGCCGCAGTGAGAGAGGTCGCCCGCGCCGAACCCGGCGCGGAGGCACGCAGGGTGGTACCGCGGTCCGCAAGGGTCGTCCCGGCGACGTGAACACCGCCGAACCCTGCGAGAAGACGATGACCTACCCCGCCGACGGCTCCGAGCCCGTCGTCCCGAGCCCTCGCTTCCCCGACGTCGAGCAGGGAACGCTCGCCTTCTGGGAGGCCGACCAGACCTTCCAGGCCTCCATCGCGAACCGCGAGGGCGCGCCGGAATGGGTCTTCTACGACGGCCCGCCGTTCGCCAACGGCCTGCCGCACTACGGGCACCTGCTGACCGGATACGCGAAGGACGTCTTCCCGCGCTTCCAGACGATGCGCGGCAAGAAGGTCGACCGCGTGTTCGGGTGGGACACCCACGGGCTTCCGGCCGAGCTCGAGGCGATGAAGCAGCTCGGCATCACCGAGAAGACCGAGATCGAGCAGATGGGCATCGGCGCCTTCAACGCGAAGGCGCGCGAGTCGGTCCTGGCCTACACCCGCGAGTGGGAGGAGTACGTCACGCGCCAGGCGCGCTGGGTCGACTTCGAGCGCGGCTACAAGACCCTCGACACGTCGTTCATGGAGTCGGTGCTGTGGGCGTTCGCGACCCTGCACGAGAAGGGCCTCGCCTACGAGGGCCACCGCGTGCTGCCGTACTGCTGGCGCGACGAGACGCCGCTGTCGACGCACGAGCTGCGCATGGACGATGACGTGTACCAGATGCGGCAGGACCCGTCGGTGACGGTGACGTTCCCGCTGGTCGGCGCGAAGGCCGAGGCGCTCGGACTCACCGCGGTGCGCGCATTGGCCTGGACGACCACACCGTGGACGCTGCCGACCAACCTCGCCCTCGCGGTGGGTCCCGACATCCGCTACGTCGTCCTTCCCGGCGGCCCGAACGGCGCCGCCGACGTGCACCACGCTCCCGACGGGTCGGCGGACGACCCGGTCGAGGCCACCGCGCACCGCTACCTCCTGGCCGAGGAGCTGCTCGCGGGCTACGCGAAGGATCTCGGCTACGAGTCGCCCGAGGCCGCTCGCGAGGCCGTCGAGCAGACCTTCCTCGGCTCGGAACTCGAGGACGTCGCCTACGACCGGCTGTTCGACTACTACGCCGACGCCGAGACGTGGGGGACCGGCAGTGCGTGGCGCATCCTCGTCGACGACTACGTGACCACGGGCGACGGCACCGGCATCGTCCACCAGGCCCCCGCCTACGGTGAAGACGACCAGCGCGTCACCGAAGCCGCCGGCATCCCGCTCATCATGAGCCTCGACGACGGCGGCCGGTTCCTGCCCCAGGTCTCCGACGTCGCCGGAACGCTGTGGATGGACGCCAACACGCCGTTGGTGCGCATCCTGCGCCAGAACGGCAGACTGCTGCGCCTCGCGAGCTACGAGCACTCGTACCCGCACTGCTGGCGGTGCCGCAACCCGCTCATCTACAAGGCGGTCTCGAGCTGGTTCGTGCGCGTCACCGAGATCAAGGACCGGATGCTCGAGAACAACGAGCAGATCACGTGGGTGCCGGAGAACGTCAAACACGGCCAGTTCGGCAAGTGGCTCGAGGGCGCGCGCGACTGGTCGATCAGCCGCAACCGCTTCTGGGGCTCGCCGATCCCGGTGTGGAAGAGCGACGACCCCGAGTACCCGCGCGTGGACGTGTACGGCTCGCTCGCCGAGCTGGAGCGCGACTTCGGCCGGCTGCCCCGCAACGCCGAGGGCGAGGTCGACCTGCACCGGCCGTTCATCGACGAGCTCACGAGGCCGAATCCCGACGACCCGACCAGGCGCTCGACGATGCGCCGCATCGAGGACGTCTTCGACGTGTGGTTCGACTCGGGCTCGATGCCCTATGCGCAGGTGCACTACCCGTTCGAGAACGAGGAGTGGTTCGACGAGCACGCCCCGGCCGACTTCATCGTCGAGTACATCGGTCAGACGCGCGGTTGGTTCTACGTCATGCACGTGCTGTCGACGGCGCTGTTCGACCGGCCGGCGTTCACCGGTGTGTCGTGCCACGGCATCGTGCTGGGGTCCGACGGCCTCAAGATGTCGAAGTCGCTGCGCAACTATCCCGACGTCAGCGAGGTGTTCGACCGCGACGGCTCCGACGCGATGCGCTGGTTCCTCATGTCGTCGTCGGTGCTGCGCGGCGGCAACCTCGTCGTCACCGAAGAGGGCATCCGCGCGGGTGTGCGCGAGTTCCTGCTGCCGCTGTGGAACGCGTGGTACTTCTTCTCGACGTATGCCAACGCGTCGGGCGAGGGCTACGCGGCGTCGTGGCGCACGGACTCGACCGACGTGCTCGACCGCTACATCCTCGCCCTCACCGGCGATCTCGTGCGCGACGTGGCGGCCGACCTCGAGGGTCTCGACTCGACGATGGCGGCGGCCAAGCTTCGCGACTTCGCCGAGGTGCTCACGAACTGGTACATCCGCCGGTCGCGCGACCGGTTCTGGACCGGCGTGACCGACGATCCCGCGAGCCGCGAGGCCTTCGACACCCTGTACACGGTGCTCGAGACCCTCACGCGCCTCGCCGCGCCGCTCATCCCGCTCGTC
>JAUHVN010000212.1 GCA_030425055.1 Actinomycetes bacterium
GGGCGCTTGCACGGATTCCACAAAGGCATCGGCGATCAACTGTGCAGTCTCGTCAATCTGCCAGCCTCGGGCTCCCGCCTCGGCGAGGGCGGATGCCACGGTCTCGGCCGACACCGGCACGGGCGGCGCCCATGCCACCCGGCGGAGCAGATCGGGCGTCAGCAGGTTCTCGGTGGGCATGCCCAGCTGCTCGGCGTGCGCCTCGACGACAGGTCGCGCCGTCTTCAAGCGGGCGTCCGCCTCGGGGTTGCGATCGGCCCACGCGCGCGGAGGCGGAAGCGAGTCGCCACCGCGCAGACGCTCGAGCGGCAGGTCCTTCTCGGCGCGTCCGGTCTCGATCGCCGCCCACCACCGATCGAGCTGAGAGCGCGAGGCCCGGCCGGTGAACTCCTTCACCGACGCGAGCTGCTGCTTCGACGCGGGGTCTGCCAGCACTGCCGCCACGAGAGCACGATCCGGCACGAGGCGGCCGGGAGAGACGTCCTCCTGCTGTGCGAACTCCTCGCGCGCTATCCACAGCGCGCGCGCCACCGCGAGTGCGCGCCGGCCCCGCACGGCGTGCAGTCCGCTCAGCCGACGCCAGGGATCCTGCCGCGGAGGCTTGGGAGGGCGCGTCCGCACCGCTTCGAACTCCTGCTGCGCGAACTCCGTCTTGCCCTGCTCGGCCAGCTCGGCCGCCAGCGCATCGCGCACGTCGACGAGGTGCACGACGTCGAGCGCCGCGTACTCGAGCCACGCCTGCGGCAGGGGGCGCACCGACCAGTCCGATGCCGAGTGCGCCTTCGCGAGGGTGATGCCCAGCGTGTCCTGGACCACGGCGCCCAGGCCCACGCGCTCGTGGCCGAGGAGTCGGGCGGCGAGCTCGGTGTCGAAAATCGAGGGGGGATCGAGGCCGATCTCGCGGAGGGAAGGCAGATCCTGGCTCGCGGCGTGAAGCACCCACTCGGCGTCGGATGCGGCCTGCTGCAGCGGCGCGAAGTCGTCGATGGGCGGCGGGTCGATGAGGAACAGGCCCGACCCGCGGCGGAAGACCTGCACCAGGTAGGCCCGCTGCGAATAGCGGAAGCCGGACGCGCGCTCGACGTCGACCGCGATGGGGCCGGAGCCGGCGGCGAGGCGCGCCGCCGCGTCGGCGAGACCGGCGGCGTCGTCGATGATCGTGTATTCAGTCACGTGCCGTCCTGTGCGATCCGAGCGTCGCTATGCCCTCCGAGCCCGGCGGCAATCCCGCGAGCATGCACACCAGCTCGGACCAGGCCGCGACGTGGCCCGCGAGCGGGCCTTCGGGAGACCATGAGGCACGCAGTTCGATCTGGGCTCCCTCGCCTTCGGCCGCCAGGCTCCCGAACCCCTTCGACAGGGTCTTGGTCGCCGTGCCGGATGCCGAGTGGAACGTGGCGCCGTTGGCGTTGAGCGCATCGACGAGCCAGGCCCACGCGACGTCCGCCAGCAGCGGATCGACGCCGATGTCGGGCTCGAGCGGCGCCTGCGCGAAGCAGACGATGCGACGCGTGCCGTTCCAGCCCGAAGGCTCGTCGGGGTCGTGCAGCAGGATCAGCCGACCGGTCGCGTAGGCGGAGTCCTCGCCCGCCACCTCGGGACGCACGTCGCCCGCAAGCGCGAGGGCGTCGGGCGCGAGTCCGGAGGGAGCGGCGATCTCGCGCACCGTGAAGTCGTCGCGGAAATGCATCGCCCGCACCTCGCCCGCGTCGTCCGCGAACGAGAGCGCTGCCGCGGGGGGACGATGCTCAGCCACGCCGACAGACTAGAGTGAGGCCTCGATGCTCGCCTCCAGGCGCGCCGCGCACCGCGGCGCCACCCCCGCCCTCGTCGCCGGTCTGCGCGCCGCCGTCGTGACCCTCTCGACGGCCCTCGCCGGGGTCGCGGCGGTTCTCGCATTCATCAGCGTCCGCATGGCGAGGCGCGTCGTCACACCGGCCGCCCGCGTCGCCGACACCCGCATCCTGGGGCTCGACACCGACGCGCAGACCATCACGCTCTCGCGCACGCCCGACACGGAACTGCCGGGTCGCTACGGCCTGTTCACGAACGGCACGACGCCCTACGTCAAGGTGGGCTCGGTGCTGAGCGAGGACGAGACCACCGTCAAGCGCAAGCTGCTCACCCACATCGGCCCGAGTGCCCGGCTGGCGCCCGACGCGGCGTTCAGCGGCTGGTACTACGACCGCCCCGAGCAGCTCCAGCTCCCCTTCTCGCCGGAACTGATCGGCTCCGCCGTCGGACCGTGTCCTGCGTGGCTGTTCCCCGCCGGCGAGGGCGACGTCTGGGTCATCCAGGTGCACGGCCGCGGCACCACGCGCGCGGAGTGCCTCCGCGCGGTTCCGGTCTTCCACGCCCTCGGCGTCACGTCCCTGCTGGTCTCCTACCGCAACGACGGCGAGGCGCCCCGCAGTCGAGCCGGCACCTACACCCTCGGGGCGACCGAGTGGCGCGACGTCGACGCGGCCGTCGGCTTCGCGCGGCGCCACGGGGCCAAGCGCATCGTCGTGATGGGCTGGTCGATGGGGGGCGCCATCGCGCTGCAGCTGTCGCTGAACTCGGCGCACCGCGACATCATCGTCGGCCTCATCCTGGAGTCCCCGGTGATCGACTGGCGACTCGTGCTCTCGTATCAGGCGCGTCTCATGCATCTGCCGTCACCGGTCACGGGACTGGCGATCGAGGCGCTCAAATCGGACTGGGCCGCGCCGGTGACACGCGCGGGCGCCTCGATCCCGTTCGACCGGCTCGACGTCGTCGCACGGGCCGCCGAGCTGCGGCATCCGATCCTCATCCTGCACTCGGACGACGACGGGTTCGTGCCGTCGGATGCCTCGCACGACCTCGTCGTGGCCCGGCCCGATCTCGTCGAGATGCAGGTGTTCGAGGTCGCCCGCCACACCAAGCTGTGGAACTACGACCAGGAGCGCTGGAGCTCGAGCATTCGATCCTGGCTCGAGCGCCAGGGACTCACGCGCGAGGGCGAGCCGGCGGACGGCTGAACCGCCGCGCGCTCAGGCGGCGTGCTTCGCGGCCACCTGTCGCTTGGCGCGGCGGAGCATACCCGTCATGCCGGCCAGTCGCAGCGGTGAGACCGCCCGCGTGAGCCCGAGAGTCTGAGGGAAGTCGTCGGGGACGGCCAGCACGGCGTCGGCCGTGAGTCCGCTGATCCCCTGGGCGAGGATGCTCGCGAATCCGCGGGTCGTCGGCGCCTCGGCGGGCGCGGTGGCGTGCATCGTCACGACGTCCGCACCGTCGACCTCGAGGATGATGTACACCGGCGACTGGCACTCCAGCACCCGCTCCTGCAGCTCGGGGTGATCCGCGAGCCGCTCGGGCAGAGCCGGCAGATCGCGCGAGAACTCGAGCAGGAGCTGCAGGCGTTCGGGCTCGTCGAGTTCGAGGAACTCGTCGCGGATCTCGGCGAGCCGGTCGGGAAGTGCGGAGTCGGTCATCCCCGCCATCCTCCCACGCGGCGTCGGGTCAGCGGCCGGTGGGCAGCTCTCCGGGCTCGGCGCCGGTCACGATCGGCACGCGAACCGCGCTGCCCCATTCGGTCCAGGAACCGTCGTAGTTGCGCACGTCGTCGAACCCGAGCAGGTGGTGCAGGACGAACCACGTGTGGCTCGACCGCTCGCCGATGCGGCAGTACGCGATCACGGGTTCACCCTCGGTCAGGCCCGCCTCGCCGCGGTAGACGGCGTCGAGGTCGGCGCGGGTCTTGAACCCGCCGTCCTCCGCGACGGCGCGGGCCCACGGCACGCTCCGCGCGGTGGGAATGTGGCCTGCGCGCAGCGCACCCTCCTCGGGGTAGGCCGGCGCCGACGTGCGGGTGCCGTCGTACTCCTCGGGGGAGCGCACGTCCACGAGGGGATGCCCGAGGTGCGCGAGCACGTCTTCCTTATAGGCGCGCAGCACCGAATCGTCGCGCTCGACCACCGGGTACTCCGTGGCGTCCGGTGCGGGGGCATCCGTCGTGATCGGGCGCCCGTCGGCGATCCAGCCGTCGCGCCCGCGGTCGAGCAGGCGCACATCCTCGTGTCCGAACAGCGAGAACACCCACAGCGCGTACGCGGCCCACCAGTTGTTCTTGTCGCCGTAGATCACGACGGTGTCATCGCGCGAGATCCCCTTGCGGCCCATGAGGGCGGCGAACCCTTTGCCGTCGACGTAGTCGCGCACGACGGGATCGTTCAGCTCGGTGTGCCAGTCGACCTTCACGGCCCCCGGGATGTGCCCGGTCTCGTACAGCAGCACGTCCTCGTCCGACTCGACGACCACGAGCCCGGGCGTGCCGAGCCGCTCCTGCAGCCAGTCGGCGGTGACGAGCCGCTCGGGGTGGGCGTACTCGGCGAACTTCTCGGACGACGTGTCGGTCTCGACGGGCAACTCGGGGCTCCTCGGATGGGTGGCGGGGGAGGACGGCGTAGGGTGGACACCGCCGTACCGAGCCTAGATTCTCCGGCGCATCATCGGCACCCTCCCCGTAAGAAGGCGATACAGGACTGGCATGGGCACCACCGGCACGCGGACGGGCATCGTCCACCTCACCGACCTGTCTCCCGAGATCTCGGGGGCCGAGATGGTCGCCGCGCTCGTGCCGCCGCCCCAGTTCTCGGACGCCACCTTCGACTCGTACCGCGCCGACCCCGCGTATCCGTCGCAGCAGGAGGCGAAGGATCTGCTGGTCGCGTTCGCCGGCGGAGGACCCGCACCCAAGGGCGGCGGGCTGTTCCGCAGAGCGAAGAAGGCACCGCCGATGCGTCCCGGCGTCTACCTCGACGGCGGGTTCGGCGTCGGCAAGACCCACTTGCTCGCGGCCGTCCACCACGCGATGCCCGCGCGCCGCAAGTACTTCGGCTCGTTCATCGAATACACGGCCCTCGTCGGAGCCCTCGGCTACAAGAACACCGTCGACCTCTTCCGCGGCTCGGATCTGCTCTGCATCGACGAGTTCGAACTCGACGACCCGGGCGACACGATGGTGATGACGCGGCTGCTCGGCGAGCTCGTGGCATCCGGCACCCGCCTCGCCGCGACCTCCAACACGCCGCCCAACGCCCTGGGCGAAGGTCGCTTCGCCGCGCAGGACTTCCTGCGCGAGATCCATGCCATGGCCTCGAGCTTCCAGACCGTGCGCATCGACGGCACCGAC
>JAUHVN010000213.1 GCA_030425055.1 Actinomycetes bacterium
CGCTCATGTCGTCGGTGCCCGCCGTGATCTACCTCGTGGCGGGCCTGCTGCTGGCGGGCGGCAACACCGACATCACCGCGGGTGTCATCGTCGCGTTCACGACCGTGCAGGCGCGTCTGCTGTGGCCGCTGATCTCGCTCATGCGGGTCGCGCTCGACGTGCAGACCTCGCGCGCGCTGTTCGCCCGCATCTTCGAGTACCTCGATCTCGAACCCGAGTTCGCCGATGCCGCCGACGCGAAGACCGTCGACGAGGCGCCGGGCCCCATCGGACGCGTGGAGTTCCGCGACGTCGGGTTCCGGTATCCGGGAGCATCGGGGGACTCGCGCCCGACGCTCGACGGCGTCTCGTTCACGGTCGAACCCGGGCAGCACGTCGCGTTCGTGGGTCCGAGCGGCGCCGGCAAGACGACGATCCTCTACCTCACGCCCCGCATGTACGACGCCTCGACGGGGTCGGTGCGCTTCGCGGGCGCCGACGTGCGCGAGCTCACGCAGGAGTCGATCATCGACCACATCGGCATCGTGTCGCAGGAGACGTACCTGTTCCACGCCACGATCCGCGAGAACCTGAGGTACGCCAAGCCGGATGCCACCGACGACGAGCTGGTCGCGGCGTGCCGCGCGGCCAACATCCACCACGTCATCGAAGGCTTCGAGGACGGCTACGACACGGTCGTCGGCGAGCGCGGGTACCGGCTGTCGGGCGGCGAGAAGCAGCGCATCGCGATCGCGCGCGTGCTGCTGAAGGATCCGCCCGTGCTGCTGCTCGACGAGGCCACGTCGGCGCTGGACACCGTGTCGGAGCGCGTCGTGCAGGAGGCGCTGGATGCTGCGGCGCGCGGTCGCACGACCCTCACGATCGCGCACCGGCTGTCGACGGTCATCGACGCCGACGTCATCCACGTGGTCGACGGCGGCCGCATCGTCGAGTCGGGCACCCACGACGAGCTGCTGGCCGCCGCGGGTCTCTACGCCGACCTCGCCGCCGAGCAGCTCGCCGCGACGCGTGTGCTGCGTTCCGAGCAGCGGTTCGCCGGCTTGCGCGGCGACTGAGCGCGGCCTTTCACCACAGCGCGGCCGTCGCGACGACTGCCGCGGCGTCCGCATCGAGATCGGGTCGCGTCGGGCGCTCCCAGAGCCGTCGGGCGAAAGCGCCGAGGGCCCGCCGGTAGGCGTCGTCGCGATGCGTGGCGGCGATGCGCGCGAGCGGCGGCAGGTCCATCGACAGGATGAGGCGCACGCGCGCCTGCGCTGCGGCGGTGAGTCCTGCGGCATCCAGCACCGCGAGTCCGTCGCCGAGCGCGCCCAGATAGTCGTGCAGCACGCCGAGATCGGCGGTGCGCTGCGTGATCGACGAGCCGTCGGCACGCTCGCGCCACTGCACGACCACGTCGGGCACCACGTCGAACCGCCGGGCCTTCGCGTACATCAGCTGAGCGACGATCTGGTCCTCGTACAGCCGCCCCTCGGGGAAGCGCAGCCCGTTGCGCCGCCAGAAGTCGGTGCGGCTCACCTTCGACCACGCGACGATGTTGCCGGATGCCTCGGGGTGGGCGGTGATCGTCGTGCCGCGTCGCTCGGGCGCCGTCGCAGCGGCCACCCACGGCTGCACGTCACCCGCGACGTAGGCACCGCTGTCGTCGCCGGTCGGCCGCAGCCGCACGTACGCTCCGACGGCGAAGTCGCTGCCGGTGGCGTCGAGGGTGCCGACGAGGCGCTCCAGAGCGCCGGGCGCCATGACGTCGTCGGCGTCGAGGTACGCCGTGAACGGGGTGTCGACCAGGTCGAGGCCAGTGTTGCGCGCGGCGCCGAGACCCCGGCGCTCGGCGTGGTGCACCACGCGCAGCCGGCCGTCTGCGGCCGCGAGCTCGTCGAAGAGCTCGCCGGTGCCATCGGTGGAGGCGTCGTCCACCAGCACCGCGACCCAGTCGCCCAGCGTCTGCGCGCGCAGCGAGTCGACCGCCTCGCGCGCCCACGGCGCCACGTCGAAGCCCGGCACGATCACCGTGACCAGCGGGTCACCGGATGCGCGCGTGCTCACCCGCCCGATCGTACCGCCGCGACGGATGCCTCGACCGCCGCGGCGACGGCGTCGAGGGGGTGGTCGAGGTCGTGCGGAAACGTGAAGCGCACCGCCGTCTGCGCGACCTCGGGCGGCACCCCCATCGCGAGCAGCACGTGCGAGGGCTCGTCGCTGCCCGCCGCGCACGCCGACCCGCTGGAGGACACGACGCCGCGCCGCTCGAGTTCGAGCAGCACCGCCTCGCCGCTCGTGCCCGCGAACGTGAAGCTGGCCGTGCCCGGCAGCCGGTGCACGGGGTCGCCCGTCAGAGCGGCGCTCGGCACCGTGGCGAGCACGTGGGCGATGAACGCGTCGCGCAGCGCCGCCACGCGCGGTGTCGACTGCGGGCGTTCGGCCTCGGCGAGTTCGAGCGCGGTCGCGAGGGCCACGGCGCCCGCGACGTCTTCGGTGCCGCTGCGGCGGCCGCGCTCCTGGCCGCCGCCGTGCAGCAGGGGCTCGAGCGGCACGCGGCCCCGCACGCCGAGCACGCCGGTGCCCTTGGGCGCGCCGATCTTGTGGCCGGCGACCGAGACGGCAGCCACCCCGGGCTCCGCGGTCAGCGGCAGCCATCCCGCCGCCTGCACGGCGTCGAGGTGCAGCGGAACACCGCGCTCGGCGGCGATCGCGGCGATGGCGGCGACGTCCTGCACGGTGCCGACCTCGTTGTTGGCCCACCCGATGCTCACGACCGCCGTGTCGTCACGCAGCGCGCGCTCGATCTCGGCCGGGTCGACCCGCGCGGCGGCGTCGACCGGCACGTGCGTGACGTCGAACCCGTGGATGCGGCGCAGATAGTCGGCGGACTCGAGCACCGACTCGTGCTCGATCGGCGTCGTGACGACGTGCCGCGCGCCGCGACGCTGCTGGGCGGCGATCGCGATGCCCTTCACCGCGAGGTTGTTCGCCTCGGTGCCGCCCGACGTGAAGACGACGTCGGTGCGCCGCATCCCGAGCACCGCCGCGATGCGCGCGCGGGCGTCGTCGAGGGCGGCGGCGGCGGCCTCGCCGACCGTGTGGTGGCTCGACGGGTTGCCGTACGCGCGGGTGAGGAACGGGGCCATCGCCTCGAGCACCTCGGGGCGGACCGGCGTGGTGGCCGCGTTGTCGAGGTACAGCATGCTCAT
This sequence comes from Actinomycetes bacterium, assembly GCA_030425055.1. Classification (GTDB taxonomy): domain Bacteria; phylum Actinomycetota; class Actinomycetes; order Actinomycetales; family Microbacteriaceae; genus Microbacterium. Next base: position 3,189 of record JAUHVN010000213.1, read on the forward strand.
GCGCGGGTCACGGTGCGGCGTCGATCCGCACGTCCAGGCCGAGGTCGAGCGCGCGCGCCGAGTGGGTGAGCGCACCGATCGAGATCACGTCGACCCCCGTCTCGGCGATCGCGCGCACCGTCTCGAGGGAGACCCCGCCCGACGCCTCGACGGTCGCGCGTCCGGCGACCTGCGCGACACCGGCCCGCAGATCGTCGAGCGAGAAGTTGTCGAGCATGATCGTGTCGATGCCGGCGGCGAGCACCGGCTCGATCTGGTCGAGCCGGTCGACCTCCACCTCGATGTGCGTGGTGTGGGGCAGGCGGTCCTTCGCCGCCTGAAGCGCCTGCGTGATCGACAGGCCCTGCCGTGTGATGACCGCGAGGTGGTTGTCCTTGGCCATGACGGCGTCCGACAGCGACGCGCGGTGGTTGCGTCCCCCGCCGTCGCGCACGGCCTTGCGTTCGAACGCGCGCAGCCCCGGCGTCGTCTTGCGCGTGTCGGCGATGCGGCATCCGGTGTGGGCGACCTCGGCGACGTAGCGGGCGGTGAGCGTCGCGATGCCCGACATGCGCTGGGCGAAGTTGAGCCCGATCCGCTCGGCGGTGAGCACGCCGCGCGCGGGCCCGGTCACGACGGCGAGCGTGTCGCCCGGTTCGAACCGCGCCCCGTCGCCGACCCGCCGGTCGACCGCGATCGCGGCGTCGGTGAGCCGGAACGCGGTCTCGAAGACCTCGCCGCCGCTGAAGACGCCGCTCTCACGCGCGACGAGCTCGGCGCGGGCGGTCGCGCTCTCGGGGATGAGGGAGTCGCTCGTGAGATCGCCCCACGGCGCGTCCTCCTCGAGCGCGGCGGCGACGACGCGTTCCATCACCGCGCGGGTCAGCATGCCGCGCCCGTCGTCGCGGCCGCGGGTGCCGAACTCCTGAGATCCGAGTGCTCTGAGGGGGAGACGGCCGACAGGGGAGTGTCGGCGGCCGGCTTCTCAGGAGTTCGGCTCGTCTCGCCGTCGCTGCGGAAGTGCGCGCCCACCGACTCGGGCCGCGCGAGGGCGGCATCCACCATCGCCGAGGCCACCTGCAGCAGGTTCTCGTCCTCGTACTCGCTCTCGGCGACGACCTCTCGCTCGTGCGCGCGCCACGCGGCGAGAACGGATGCCGCGTGCCGCAGTCCGTCAGCGTCGCGGACCAGCCCGGCATCCGCCCACATCAGCCGCTGGAGGGCGTCGCGAGAGAACGGTTCGCCCGACTCGGCGGGGGCGACGTCGGCGGGCGGAGGCGTCGGCGGAGCCGTGAGTGCGGGCCATATGCCGGATGCGGCATCCTTCGCGATCGCGTCGCCGGCGCGTGCGCCGAACACCGCGCCTTCGAGCAGCGAATTCGACGCGAGCCGATTCGCGCCGTGCACGCCCGTACGGGCGGCCTCGCCGACGGCGTACAGGCCGGGCACGCTCGCGCGACCGTCGAGGTCGGTCACGATGCCGCCCATGAGGTAGTGCGCCGCGGGTGCGACGGGCACCGGCTCGTTCGCCCAGTCGACGCCGCGCTCGCGCACCGCGCGGTCGATCGTGGGGAAGCGTTCGGCCAGGAACACAGCGCGTTCGGCAGCATCGTCGGAGTGCAGCGCCGTGGCGTCGAGCAGCACCGGGCGACCGCCCTGCGCGTGCATCGCCGCCGAGATCGCCCGCGCCACGACGTCGCGCGGCGCGAGCTCGCCGTCGGGGTGCGCGTCGAGCGCGAAGCGGCGGCCGCTCTCGTCCACGAGGATCGCGCCCTCGCCGCGCACCGCTTCGGAGACCAGGAACGGGTCGCCGACCGCGACGATCGTCGGGTGGAACTGGAAGAACTCGAGGTCGGCGACGGCGGCGCCCGCCCGCAGCGCCGCGGCGATGCCGTCGCCGGTCGCGACGGCGGGGTTCGTGGAGTACGCGAACAGTTCGCCGGCGCCCCCGG
>JAUHVN010000214.1 GCA_030425055.1 Actinomycetes bacterium
CGAGTTCGGGATTGGGGTCTACAAGGTCGAAGAGGGCATCCGAGATCGAGTGAAGGTAAGCCTCGACAGCCTCGGGCGAGTAATAGGCCTCGCCAAGCCCGACAATCCCTTCGTCCGTCTCCAGTCGCACGATGCAGACGTTCGGCTGGAATGACGGCCGGATGGTTTCGACGGCGGTGATGCGCACTCGCTGGCTCCTTCGACAGACTGGTAAATGCGGTCATACCAGTTCGACCAGGGTCACCCAAGTTCCGTTGATTTGTCAATACGAGGGACTCATTCGAGTGCTGACTGAAAGCCCATCTGGTAAGACCAGTGTTGTGGACACGGCGCATCTCACCATAGGCTGGCGCTGCTCATCGAATGATGCGCGTCTCAGCAAAGGAGCCCAGGTGTCAACGACGACAGACATCCGCGTCGCAGTACTGCTCACCGGCCGAGCCCGGCAACGATTGCTGGGGGATGCCGCCGCGGCGAGGCTGGAGAAGCACGCCGACGTGGTGTGGGCGCAAGGCGACCCGGACGGATGGGATCTTGACGCGCTGCTGGACGGCGCAGATGCGGCGCTCACCGGATGGTGGACGCCCGCACTATCCGAACCGCTCATCGACGCGCATCCCCGTCTCGGCTTCATCGGTCACACCGCCGGGTCCGTGCGGGGACTCATTCCGCTCGAGCTGATCGGGCACCGCATCCGGGTCAGCCAGGCGACCGAGTTCTTCGCGCCGTCGGTTTCGGAGTTCACTCTGCTGCACATCCTGAGCTCTCTGCGCCACCTGCCCGCGCTTGACCGGGAGCTCAAGTCCGGTGCGACCTTCGAGGACTTTGAGGACCGCCTCACACCGGGTCTGCTGCGGGGGCGAACCGTGGGCGTTGTCGGCGCGAGCCGCAGCGGTCGAGCCGTGGTCAGGCTGCTGCTCGCGTTCGGCGCTCACGTGCTCGTGGTTGACCCTACGGTCGCCGACTCCGAGATCGTGGCGCTCGGCGCCGAACCGGTCGCCGATCTCTCGGATGCCCTGCCTCGCGTCGACATCCTCACCCTGCACGCGCCGCTCCTCGACGCCACCGAGGGAATGATCGGAGCCGCACAGCTGGGTTTGCTGCGAGACGGCGCCCTCTTCGTCAACTGTGCGCGCGGGGGACTCGTCGATGACGACGCACTCTACGCCGAGGTGGCGACCGGTCGTCTTCGGGCGTCGCTGGACGTTTTCGCAGAGGAACCGCTGCCCCTCGATGACCGCTGGCGAACGCTCGAGAACGTCATCATCTCCCCGCACCGGGCCGGATTCACGGTGGAGGCCTTGCTTCAGAACGGCGAGGCCATGATCGACGACCTGCTGCGCTGGCGGGCGGGCGAGCCGCTCCGCTACGAGCTGCCCGCCGAGCGCGTCGATGTCATCGCGTAATTCGGCTATGAGCGGAACGCACTCCGAGGGGGAGCTCGAAGGAAAGGTCGCCTTGGTCACCGGCGGGGCGACCGGCATCGGCGCCGGCGTCGTGCGCGAACTCGCGGCGCGGGGTGCCGACATCGCGTTGACCCATAGGCGACACGACCCGGCCGCGGTTGTCGCAGCGGTCGAGAAGGCAGGCCGCCGGGCGGTCGCGGGGCGTGTGGATGCCACCGAACCCTCGGAGATAGAGGCGTTCGTCGAGGATGTCGCGAACACGCTTGGTTCTGTCGACATCGTTGTGAACAACGCCGGCGGCCTCGTGGCGCGTCATACGCTCGAGGACACCACGCCTGAGCGCTGGGCGCGCGTGGTCGAACTGAACCTCACCAGCGTGTTCCTCACCACACGCTCATGCCTTCCATACCTTCCAAACGGTGGAAGGGTGGTGTCCATCTCTTCGCTCGCTGGTCACAACGGCGGAGGCCCTGGAGCGTTCGCCTACGCGAGCGCGAAGGCTGGAGTGCACGGCCTCACCCGTGCGCTCGCAAAAGAGCTGGCGCCGCGAGCGATCACGGTGAATGCTGTCGCGCCAGGTTTCATCCTGGAGACTCCGTTCCATGAAGAGTTCACCCCCGCCCCGGCACAATCCGCCGCGATCGCAGGCACTCCAATCGGGCGGGCAGGGACGCCAGCGGACGTCGCGGCTGCGGTGGCATACCTCGCATCTCCCGGATCCGGATTTATCACGGGCGTCCTGCTCGACGTCAACGGTGGAAGCTACTTCTCCTGATCCCGCGAGAGCCCGTTCTCTACAACAATCGACGATCCCAAGGAGGGCGAGATGACGATCAACGTGACCATCTGGAATGAGGGCTGGCACGAGCGGAACGAGCCGGATGTCGCCGAACGCTACCCCGAAGGACTGCACGGTGCGATCGGCCAGGGGCTCGTGGATCACCTGGGCGACAACGTCAAGGTGACCTTTGCGACGCTCTATGACCCCGACCAGGGACTGCCGGAGTCGGTCTTAGAAACTACCGACGTACTGATCTGGTGGTCCCACATGCGGCAAGAAGAGGTCGAGGACGATCTTGTCGCGAGGATCCACGCCCGGATCTTGCGCGGGATGGGTTTCATCGGCCTGCATTCTGCGACCAAGTCGAAGATCTTCCGGCGGTTGATGAGCACTACCTGCTGCGTCAGATGGCGGCACGGCGAGGACCGCGAGTTGGTCTGGACGATCAAGCCCGACCACCCTATCGCACAGGGTCTGCCGGAGTTCTTCTCGATCCCGGCACAAGAGATGTTCGGTGAGTTCTTCGATATCCCCGATCCCGACGAGCTCGTCTTTCTAAGCACATTCAGCGGGGGTGAGGTCCTGCGGAGCGGACTGTGCTATCGACGCGGTTACGGTCGCGTCTTCTACTTCTCACCTGGTGATCAGGCGTACCCGGTCTACTACGACAAGCACATTCGCAAGGTGCTGGCCAACGCCGTCGACTGGGCGTCGCCGAGGACCGGCATCCGTGAGACGGACTACCTCAGCCGCCGTAGCGAGCCCGGCTGGATCGAGATGGCGCTCGCGACGGGCGAAGGCAGATGAAGACAGCGCTGTTCACGAAGCTGTTCGGTGAGAGCGAGCCATCGAGAATCGCTGCCAGCGCAGCGGCGCTGGGGTTCGACGGGGTGGACCTTCTAGTGCGCGACGGATTTTCGGCATCGCCGTCGGATCCCACGTCGATCGGACGCAATGTGGCGGCATTCTCAGTGGACGGGATACCCGTGCTCTCCGCGACGACCGACATCACCCGAGCCGACGAGGAGGCCAGGAGGGTTCTTGCAGCCTGCGCTGAGGCCGGCATCCGAACCGTGCGTTTGGGGTACTGGTACTACGACGCCACCAGCACGTATTTCGAAGTGCTTGCCAGAGCGCAGGCCGATCTCGATGGACTTGAGCCCCTGGCGGCAGAGTCTGGTGTGACGCTGCTCATACAGCTTCACGGGGGAACCATTCACTCGTCCGCGGCGCTGGCCGCGAGGCTCTTTGACGGACGGGACCCCGAAGCGTTCGGGTCGTACATCGATCCGGGTAATCAGTCGGTCCAGGATGGACGCGAAGACTGGCGTCTGACGTTCGACATCCTCGGGGAACGGTTGCGATGCGTCGGGGTAAAGAACGGAGGGTGGTTTCCGGGCGACGTGAGCGCCTCCGGTCAGCGCAATTGGCGATCGGACTGGCTAGGAGTCGCCGACGGGATGGTGCCCTGGGAAGCGATCCTGCAGCACTTGGGTGAATCAGGTTACTCGGGAGTGCTCTCGTTCCATGGTCACTACGAGTTGCCGTATCCACAGGTGATCGACCAGACCCGAACGGACTTGGGGTTCGTGCGCCGGGTCGTCGGTGCAGGATGAATCGTCTCGGTGAGCAGGTTGTCCTCGTCGCGGGGGCAAGCAGCGGCATGGGTAAGGCGACGGCCATCGCCGCGGCGCGAGAGGGCGCGGCAGTCGTCGTGGTGGGGCGTCGCACGGAGTCGCTAGAGCAGGTCCGTCAGGAGATCCTGCAGTTAGGGGGGCGAGCGCGAGTTTTCCAGGCCGATGCCGCGGACGAAGCGGCGATCGGCTTCGTCGTTCGTACGGTGGTCGAAGAGTTCGGCGCCATCAACGCCTTGGTGAACTGCGTGGGCACCAATATCCGAGAGCGTTCGCTCGATGAGGTCACTCGGGATCGCTGGGATGCGCTGCTGGAAGACAACCTCACGGCAGCATTCACGCTCACGCGGGCCGTCGTGCCCGTACTGCGCAACCAGGGTGGCGGGCTGCTCATCCATGTGGCATCAGCCGCGGTCGATCACCCCGACCTATCCGGCGTGGGTTACCAGGCCGCGAAGGCTGGCGTCATGGGGTTGGCGCACGCAACGATGCAGGAGGAGCGTGAGCGCGGAATCCGCGTGAGTGTCATCTATCCCGGACTGACGGAGACGCGTCTCGTCGATCGCCGGCCGACACCTGTGCCACCAGAGATCCGCGCAAAGGCGATGCAGCCCGAGGACATCGCCGACGTGTGCGTCGCGTTGCTGGCGTTGCCCGCGCGCGCGTACGTGCCCGACGTGTCGGTCTATCCGAGCAAGCTGCTGTAATCGGCATCTACCTTGAGGCCGCCTTGGAAATCATGATGCAAGACGCAGACCTGGTGGTGTGGGTTGCTTCAGCGATGTGCTCGGGTCGCTACGCCACCCTCGCCAGCCACGCATCCTTCTCGCTGTACAGGAACAGCGCCGGCGTTGGCCGGCTCCGGGATGCCTGGACCGGAGGCGCAAGCCCACGGACAGTTCCCTGCGGTCAAGCAACTCTGTCGGCGGGCCGCGTGCGTAGCCGCGCCGCTGTATGACCTACGTGACGATGCCCACCCACACGAGTCTCAGCGCGGGAGGCGGGCGCCGGACGGAGGTTCTATGCGTCGGTGAGGCGCTGGCGGTCACGTATCCGGAGGCTGATTTGTCCGCTTCGAGCAGTCCGTGCCTGGTCGTCCAGACCGGGGGAGCCGAGGCCAACGTCGCACTTCACCTTGTCGCGCAGGGTATCCGAGCTTCGTGGGCATCACGGATCGGCAGTGACCCGTTCGGTCGAAAGGTCCTCGCCGATCTGCAACGCGGCGGCGTCGACGTCGCGTCGGTGAAGGTGGACGGAGCGCGCCCGACAGGGATGTACTTGAAGGACAAGCGGG
>JAUHVN010000215.1 GCA_030425055.1 Actinomycetes bacterium
CGCTGGTCGATCTCACCGACAAGGGCGCGGTGGAGGAGCTTCTCGATGAGGATGACTTCACGATCCGTCAGGTCCGCGACGGGGTCCAGCGCGCATGAGGATCCCCGACGTCAACGTGCTGGTCGCCGCGTTCCGGCTCGAGCACCCCGCGCACGACGAGTCACGAGCCTGGCTGCACGCGACGTTGGCGTCAGGCGAGCCGCTCGGCCTGGGCACGTCGGTCGCGACCGGGGTCGTCCGGGTCCTGACGAACCGACGCGTGTTCGCCAAGCCCGACTCGCCCGGCGAGGCGCTCGTGCATCTCGATACCCTGCGGCGCAACCCTTCGGTCCTCGATGTGGCACCCGGGCCGCGCCACTGGGACGTCTTCGCCCGCCTGTGTCGCGACGCGGACGCGCGCGGAAACCTCGTGAGCGATGCCGCGCACGCCGCGATCGCGATCGAGCAAGGAGCCACCCTCGTCACATACGACCGCGACTTCGCGCGCTTCCCCGGCCTGCGGTGGGAACTGCCGACGTCGGCGGGCGCGCCTAGACTTGACGGGCCATGACCGACCCCACACCGCTCATCGTCGGCGGGGGAGCCGGGCCGCAGGCGGCATCCGGCCAGCGCCCCGACGAAGACCTGCTTGAAGGCCTCAACCCGCCGCAGCGCGATGCCGTCACCTACCGCGGCTCGGCGCTGCTGATCGTCGCGGGCGCCGGCTCGGGCAAGACGAGCGTGCTCACCCGCCGCATCGCGAGCCTGCTGCGCGGCCGCGAGGCGTGGCCCAGCCAGATCCTCGCGATCACCTTCACCAACAAGGCCGCCGGCGAGATGCGCGAGCGCGTGGAGGCACTGGTCGGCGACTCGGCGCGCGGCATGTGGATCTCGACGTTCCACTCCGCGTGCGTGCGCATCCTGCGCCGCGAGGCCGAGCAGTTCGGGTTCACCAGCTCGTTCACGATCTACGACTCCGGCGACTCTCGCGCGCTCATCAAGCGCCTCGTCAAGGAGCACGAAGCGGATGCCTTCGGTCTGACGCCCGCCGCGGTGATGTCCAAGATCTCGCGCCTGAAGAACGAGCTCGCCGACGCCGAGTCGTACGCGCGCACGGCGAACATGAACGACCCCGTCGAGCGCGTCTTCGTCGACCTGTTCGCCGACTATCAGCGCGCGCTGCAGCGGGCGAACGCGTTCGACTTCGACGACCTCATCGCGCAGACGGTGTACCTGTTCCGCGCGTTCCCGAAGGTCGCCGACGTGTATCGGCGCCGCTTCCGCCACATCCTCGTCGACGAGTACCAGGACACCAACCACTCGCAGTACGCGCTCATCCGCGAACTCACGAAGCCCATCGGGTCGGATGCCGAGCCCTTCGCGGCCTCGGGCGGCATGATGATCTTCGACTCGCCCGCCGAAGACGATCCCGCGAACGCCCCGGCATCCCTCACCGTCGTCGGCGACTCGGACCAGTCGATCTACGCGTTCCGCGGCGCCGACATCCGCAACATCAGCGAGTTCGAGAAGGACTTCCCGGGCGCCAAGGTCGTTCTGCTCGAGCAGAACTACCGGTCGACGCAGAACATCCTGAGCGCGGCGAACGCGGTCATCAGCAACAACTTCGACCGCAAGGACAAGAAGCTGTGGACCGACGTCGGCGCAGGCGAGCAGATCGTCGGTTTCACCGGCTACTCGCAGCACGACGAGGCCCAGTTCGTTGCCGACGAGGTCGAGGCGCTGCGCAAGGCGGGCGTCGACTACGCGCAGATGGCGGTCTTCTACCGCACCAACTCGCAGTCGCGCGCGCTGGAAGAGATCTTCATCCGCTCGGCGGTGCCCTACAAGATCATGGGCGGCACCAAGTTCTACGAGCGCGCCGAGATCAAGGACGCGCTGGCCTACCTCATCGCGGTCGCGAACCCGGCCGACGAGATGGCGCTGCGCCGCATCCTCAACCGGCCGCGCCGCGGCATCGGCGACGTCACCGAAACCGCGATCGCGCGCTACGCCGCCGAAGAGCAGATCACGTTCCGCGATGCGCTCGCCAACGCATCGGCGCTCGGCGTCGGACCCAAGATCCAGGCCGCGATCGTGCAGCTCGATGCCGTGCTCGCCGAGGCATCCGAGCTCATGTTGCCCGCGACCGGCGAACTCGCACCGTCGACCGCCGTCACCGACGGGCTGCAGCTGCTGCTGAGCAAGAGCGGCTACAGCGACGCGCTGCGCGCGAGCAAGGACCCGCAGGACGAAGCGCGCCTCGAGAACCTCGACGAGCTCGTCGCCGTCACGCGCGAGTTCGCGCGCAACAACCCCGAGGGCACGCTGATCGACTTCCTCGCCGAGGTCGCGCTCGTGTCGGACGCCGACGACCTCGAGGACGCCTCGGGCGTCGTCTCGCTCATGACGCTTCACACCGCCAAGGGCCTCGAGTACGACGCCGTGTTCGTCACCGGTGTCGAAGAAGACCTGATCCCGCACCGGATCTCGGCCGGCGAACCCGGCGGGCCGCAAGAGGAGCGCCGTCTGTTCTACGTCGGCATCACCCGTGCGCGAAAGCGGCTGTACCTGTCGCTCGCGATGACGCGGGCGCAGTTCGGCGAGGTGTCGGTCGCGATGCCGAGCCGATTCCTGCAGGAGATCCCCTCGGAGTTGCTGAACTGGCGGCAGTCGCCGGGCGACGTCAACTCGCGCGGCGGCTCGCGGTCTCGGGCGCTGAACGCGCGCGGGTCGGGGTTCGGCGGGTCGGGAGGCGGCGGCTTCGGCGGGTCGAGCCGACGGTACGGCGACGACCTTGTGCCCAAGTCGACCTCGATGGAGCGCTTCGCCAACCGCATCCCCGCCAAGGTGCGCGACAACGGCGACATGGAGCTCGCGCCCGGCGACCGCATCCGCCACGACGACTTCGGGGAGGGCCGCATCGACGCCGTCACCGGCGAGGGCGCCAAGCGCGTCGCGCACGTGCGGTTCGATTCGGGCGGCACCAAGAAGCTGCTCATCAAGATCGCCCCGATCACCAAGCTGTAGCAGCGCTCTGCGGGGGCTCGCAGGCGGCCCCGTTACCCTCGAACGATGGCCCTGTTCTCACGCCGCACCCCCCGCGACCCGAAGCCCGACCCCCAGCCCGAGTCCGAGGCGGCTGCCCAGGCGACGGATGCCGCAGCCCCGGATGCCGCAGACGCGGCGCCCGAGACTCCCGCTGAGACCCCCGATGTCGAGACCGCGTCGGTCGACATCTCGGTCTCGTCGTTCCGCGGCCTCGGTGCCACGCACACCCCGAGTCCGGCACCGGCCGCGCAGTCCGAGGCGACCGCGTCGTCCCCGGCATCCGCTTCGCCGCAGGCGCCCGGCACTCTGGATTCCGCCCCGCAGGCATCCGCACCTCAAGCCCCCGCCGAGGCCATCCCCGGCCTGCGCGACAACGCCTACGTGCGCGACGCGCTCGCGGCGATGCCCGAGAAGCCCGAGGCCGCCGACGTGCTGGCCGTCGTGCGACAGCTCATGCAGGGCCACCTGTTCCTGCGCGTCAAGGGTGACGCGCGCAGCCTGCTCAGCGAGGGCAAGCCGCTGCCGCTGGCGACGGCGACGGTCAACGGCAAGTCGTACGCCCTCGCGTTCAGCAGCGGCGCGGCGCTCCGGGCCGCCGTCCGCGAAGACGGCGACACCGCGACCTCGGCGATGGCGCAGCCGGTGCAGACCGTCATCCGCCACGCGCTGACGGGCGACTTCGACGGACTGCTGCTGGATGCCTCGTCGCGCCCGGCGTCGGCGATCGTGCCGCGCGAGGTGCTGCAGAACCTCATGGACCAGGCCGACCCCGAGCTCACGATCAAGACCCTGCTCGCCGGCGAGCGCACCCCTGCCACGGCGGCGGCCGTCGTCGATGCGCTCAGTCGCGCGCCGTTCTGGGTCGCCGTGAACGAGGGTCCCGACGGGCGCCTCGGCGTCGCCGAGGGGCGCACCCCCGACGGCGTGCGTCTGCTCGAGCTGTTCTCGCACCCGGTCGAGGTCGCGGCCGCCGGTCGCAAGGATCGTCCTGCGCCGATGACGGTCGCGCAGCTCGCCAAGGCGCTGCGCGGCGACGACCAGCTCGGCGGCGTCGTCATCGACGCGCGAGGACCGTGGATCCGCCTCTCGCGCGACGACCTCGCGCCGCTCATCGACGCCGCCTGAGCCCGCCCGCCTTTCCGCGGGCGGTGCGATCGCGCTACCGTCGGCGGGGGAGGGGGTCCGATGATCGACAGCACCAGCCGGCTGCTCGAGCGGATCCTCGTGCACGACGACCCGATCGCCCGCAACCGGCTCATCACGCAGTGCTACCGCGACCTCGCCGAGCACATGGCCGCCGTGCTCGGCCGCCGCGACCTCAGCTGGTTCGCCTTCGGCGCGTGGGCGAGTGGCACAGCAGGCGCCGCGATCCGCGGCGAGGGACTTCCGCTCGACCTCGGCACGAGCCGCAACGTCGCGGCCGGCAATCTCGCGATCATCCGCGACGTCGCACCGCCCTTCATCCTGTGGCTCGGCGAGGTCGAACGCGACGGCGGGCCGACGGATGCCGCGCTCGAGCGCACCCTCGCCGACCCTCGGCTCGCCGCCGCGCCGCGCCTGGCCGCGGCAATACGGGCCTACCACGCGGCCACCCTGCTGTCGGCGGCATCCGACGCGGGCGACCTCGACGACGACGTCGACAAGCAGGTCGCCGAGCTCATGCTGCTGGGCAACCTGCTGCTCGGCGAGCACGAGCAGGAGGTCGTCGACACGTTCATCGACGCGGCGATGCCGCTCGGCGGCATCTTCGGCCTCGTGACCACACGGTTCGTGCGCATCGAGACGCCGGACGGACCGGTCGACGTGTGCCGCGACGTGATCGCGCCGTTCCCGCCCGCGCTCACCGAGCTCACGAACGTCGAGCTGTGCGCCGAGTGCGCGCGCTTCGGGCAGTCGACGGGGCTCGACGTCGCGGCATCCAACGCCCTCGTCTGGGAGGACTACGACGACCGCATGGGGTTCATCCTCACGTTCTTCCGCGCGTATCAGCGCGATGCGCGGTTCTTCGACGTGCCGGTGCACTTCCTGCCCGAGCCGATCGGCGATGCCGGTGAGGCCGGCG
>JAUHVN010000216.1 GCA_030425055.1 Actinomycetes bacterium
TCGTGTCGGGCATGATCAGCGACTCGGTGCAGATGCTCGACTACGACGGCGTTCCCACCGCGACCTCGCCCGGTAGCGACCCCGCCGTCTTCGAGAACCCGATGGGACTCGTCGTCGACGGCGACGGCAACGTGTGGGTCGCGAACTCGACCCAGGTCGACCTGCCGTGCCCGACGATGAAGAGCGATCCGAACGACGACGACCGCGGCCTCGGCGACCTCGTCGACACGCAGTTCGACGACACCGGCCACTACATCTCGGGCGCCGACCCCTACATCGGGTCGGTCGCGCTGATCAGCCCCGACGGCAGCACCACGACGCGCTACGGCGGTGCCGGCGCCGGCGGCGCGACACTGCCGTGGGGCATCACCACCGACGGCGACGGCAACGTGTGGGTCGCGAACTTCGCGGGCAAGCGCCTGTCGGCGTTCTGCGGCGCCGATCCGTCGACGTGCCCGCCCGGGCTCTCGCAGGGCGATGCGATCTCGCCCGATCTGACCGGCTTCTTCTTCGACGGCCTGGTGCGCAACACCGGCGTCAAGGTCGACCAGTCGGGCAACGTCTGGGTGGCCAACAACTGGCTCGAGATCCCCTACCAGAACGCGCCGGGCGGTCACGAGATCGTGGCGTTCCTCGGGCTCGCGGCGCCGGTGCAGATCGCGCCTCCCGGCTGACCGGCCCGCGCGGGCGACACCGTAGGCTGGTCACTCGTGACCACCCTGCACGACCCCGCCGTCCGCGGCTTCGCGTCCGACAACTACTCCGGCATCCACCCCGAGGTGCTCGCCGCGATCGAGGCCGCCAACGGCGGCCATCAGGTCGCGTACGGCGAGGACGACTACACCGCGCGCCTGCAGCAGGTGTTCGCCGCTCACCTCGGCGACGGCGTCGAGGTGTTCCCCGTCTTCAACGGCACGGGGGCGAACGTCACCGGACTCCAGTCGATGCTGCCGCGTTGGGGCGCGGTGGTCGCGGCGTCGACGGCGCACATCAACGTCGACGAGGGCGGCGCGCCCGAGCGCGTCGCGGGCATCAAGATCCTGCACGTCCCCACCGACGACGGCAAGCTCACCCCCGAGCTCATCGACCGCGAGGCGTGGGGCTGGGGCGACGAGCATCGTGCGCAGCCGCTCGTGGTCTCGATCACGCAGTCCACCGAGCTCGGCACGCTCTACACGCCCGACGAGATCCGCGCGATCGCCGACCACGCCCACGCGCGCGGCATGCGCCTGCACCTCGACGGCGCGCGGGCCGCGAACGCCGCGGCATCCCTCGACCTCCCGCTGCGCGCATTCACGCGCGATGCGGGCGTCGACGTCATGAGCTTCGGCGGCACGAAGAACGGCGCAATGCTCGGCGAGGCGATCGTCGTGCTCGACCCCGCCGCCTCGGACGGGCTGATCTACCTGCGCAAGCTCAACATGCAGCTCGCCTCGAAGATGCGGTTCGTGTCGGCCCAGTTGATCGCGCTGCTCGAGGGCGACCTGTGGCTGCGCAACGCGCGCCACGCCAATGCGATGGCGCAGCGTCTGCGCACCGGCGTCGAGGCGGGTCTCGCCGACGGCTCGATCCGCGGCGTCGGCTTCACGCAGCCCACCCAGGCGAACGGCGTGTTCGCGACCCTGCCCGACGGCGTCGCCGACCGGCTGCGGTCGTCGTTCCGCTTCTACGACTGGGATGCCTCGCGCAACGAGGTGCGCTGGATGTGCAGCTTCGACACCACCGAGGCCGACATCGACGCGTTCATCGAGGCGATCGCGCTCACGACGTCGAACGCATAGCCAGCGCGCGCGTCAGTGCGCTTCGGCGTGCTCGTGCTCCTCGACGTGCTCGGCGTGATCGTGCGCTGACTCCGCGGCGTCGTCGGCCGACGGCTCGGAGGCCTCGACCGACTCGGTCGCAACGTGCTCGTCCGCCTGCTCTGCCGACTCCTCGGGCACGTCGACCTCGGCGGCCGGCTCGTCCTCGGCGGCCGGCGCGTCCTCGGACTCGGCGGGGGCGGCATCCCGTGCACCCTCGGGACGGATGAGCTCCTTCATCTCGCCCATGAAGCTCGTGAGCTGGTGCTGCTGCCACCGCAGCTGACGCGTGCGGTCCTCCGCGTCGCGGAGCACCGCCTGCGAGTGCGCGGTCACGGTGTCGATGATGTGCTGCGCCTTGTCGCGCGCGCGGTCGAGGTGCTCGCTCGCACGCACGCGTGCGTCGGCCTCGATCTGCTGCGCCTGGGCGCGCATCAGGCGGTCAAACTCGTCGGCCTTCGCCGAGACGCGCTGGGCGTGCTCGAGCGACGCCGAGACCTGGGCGTTCGCGTCCTGTGTGATGCGCTCGGCGTGCGCGACGGCCTGGTTGTGCAGCACGAGGAACTCCTGCTGCGCGTCGTCCTGACGGCGCGTGAGCGACTCCTCGAACTCGAGCGCGCGCATCTCGAGCTCGCGCACGCGCTCCTCGGCCTGGGTGCGGGCGTGCGCCGTCTCGCGCGCGACGAGCGAGCGCAGGGATGCCGCGCCCTTCTCGGCCTCGCTGCGGATCGTCGCCGCCTCCTGCTCGGCCTGCGACACCTTCTCGGCGGCGTGCGCGGCCTCGCGCTCGAGCTGCGACTCGTGCGCGGTGAGCTCGGTGTCGATGCGCAGCCGCGCCTGCTGCGCGTCGTGCTCCGCGCGGGCGATGATGCCGTCGGCGTCGGCCTGCGCCTGCTTGCGGCGGTTCTCGATGTCTTCGTGCGCGGCCGCGAGCAGGCGGTCCGCCTGCACCGTCGCGTTGCGGATGATCGAGCTCGCCTGGTCTTCGGCGACCTTCAGGATCTCGTCGAAGCGGTGCCGGTTCGACGACTCGGCCTCCGAGCCCATGAGCTCTTCGGTCAGGGCCTCGACCTTCTGCTCGGCCGTGGCGGCCTTCGCCTGCGCGGCGGCGAGGTCGGTTTCGAGGCGGGCGACCGTGCCGTCGTCCTCGCGTGCGGCCTCGAGCTGCGCGGTGAGCTCCTTCGCCCGCTTCTCAGCGGCGTCGGCGCGGTCGCTGGCCGCCTCGACCTGTGCGAGCAGCTCCTCGGCGTGCGCGCCGGCCTCGTCGACCGCCTTGCGACGGCGCTCGTCGAGCGTCTCGCGGTGCTGGCGCTCCGACCGCAGCTGCGCCGACAGGCGCGACATCGCGGCATCCACCTCGTCCTTGTCGTACCCGCGGAACGCGGTCGTGAACGACCCCGAAGACGACGAGGCCGCGGGCGCTGCGGTCTCGGCCTCCTCGACGGCGCCGCCGATCAGCTCGTGGAACGGCGAGAGGCCGTCGGACTCTGTCGTGCTGGACTGCGACCGGGGGTCGGACATGGATGCTCCGCTCGTCGGGGGTGGTGCGGTTCGAAGTCACCGGCAGTCACCCTGTCTGCGGCACACGACGCGCGGGGGACGTGTCCGTGCCGACGGTGCGACGCGTTCGGGCGCGCCGCCCTGGGGGTGATTGGGGTCGCGTGTATCATACCCGCGCCGCCGGTCAACCAGGTGCGAGAAACCTGTCAGCGCAGTGCGCCGACGCTGGGTCAGAAGAGCAGGCGCTTGTTCCAGTTCTTGGCCAGGGTGATGTAGCCGGCGATCTTCGGCGTGGCGGAGTTCGCCATCTTGACGAGGTACACGGTGCCGCCCGAACGTCTGATGACTAGGTCTCCCATCACATCCTGGTTGAACGCGCCGACGCCGACGACCTGAGTGACGTTCGACCAGCCCGTGGCCACGAGCGTGCGGACGCCGTACGAGAGGTGACCGGTGCCTTCGCTGAACACATATGCGCGACCCGTCTTCGAGATCGCGAACAGCTGTGGGCCGTCGTCGTCGAGCAGGGCGAGCTTGACGTACGGAGCGAAAGCACCGGGTGAGCCGATCATGCGTCGAGGCTCGAAGCCGCCTTGGCCGTCGCCGCGGAAGAGGTACAACGTGCCGGACCGGCCGAGACCGACGATGTCGAAGTCGCCGTCGCCGTTGTGGTCGCCGAACGGGATGATCTGCGTGTAGTTCTGCCAACTCGTCGAGATCAGCTGCGGATCGGCGAAGCCGCCGCCGCTCAGTCCGTCGAGCCGCATCATGCGACCGTCGGAAGTGATGCCCAGCAGGTCGCGCTCGCCGTCGGAGGTCAGGTCCCCGGCATCCACCATCCTCGCCCACCCGCCGAATCCGGACGGCTCGACGACGACCGCGGATGCCAGGCGGCCGCGGCCGTTGTTGTCGTAGCGGAGGACGCGTCCCGTCGCATCGCGGACGTGGAGAGCCGCCAAGTCGCGCTCGATCGTGACGGACGCGTTCTCACCGTCGGACAGGTCCACGATCGTGCGCGTCTGATCCGTCCCGTATTGGCCGCCCGCGAGAACGATGTACTGCCCGGGCTCGAGGCCGTGCGCGTAGATTCCGGCGGGCGATTCGTAGGAGACGGTGGACGCCACACCGCGCAGCCCGCCGGTCTCGGGATCGCGGCGCGCCACAGTGGTGGTCGTGCTCGCACCCCACTCGGTGCACTCCGGACACGGGTAGGTGACGCGCAGGGTTGCCGATGACTCATCGGCCAGGGTTTCCGCCGCGCCCGATTCGGCCGCGTGGGGCGGCGCGATCGCGACAAGACCGACGATGACCGCACCCACGAGGCCGGCGCGCGCAAGGCTGAGCGGGCTCGGCCGTCCCGCGCTGCGGGGACGCCATCGCCAGAGATTCCACATCCGGCCAACTGTATCTTCACCGGCCGCGCCCCGCGGACCGTTCTCCACGGCCCGCCGAAGCGATTTCCTCAGCGCAGTGCGCCGACGCTGGCCAGCGCGAGACGCACGAGCGTGCCGCGCCCGCCCTCCATCTCGGACGCGAGCGCATCGGATGCCGCCTCCTCGGGCGTCAGCCACGTGACCTCGAGCGCGTCCTGACGGGGCTCGCACGTGCCGGTGACCGGCACCGCGAACGCGAGCGACACGGCGTGCTGCCGATCGTCGTGGAAGGCCGTCACCCCCGGGATCGGGAAGTACTCCGCGACGGTGAAGGGCACGGGCTGCGGCGGCAGCAGCGGGAACGCCATCGGGCCGAGGTCG
>JAUHVN010000217.1 GCA_030425055.1 Actinomycetes bacterium
GCAGCGTCCCGCCGATCACATCCTGCTGTCGGGGCCGCCCGGTCTCGGCAAGACGACGCTCGCGATGATCGTCGCCCACGAGAGCGAGCGCCCGCTGCGCCTGTCGAGCGGTCCCGCGATCCAGCATGCGGGAGACCTCGCGGCCCTGTTGTCGAGCCTCACGCCGGGCGAGGTGCTCTTCATCGACGAGGTGCATCGAATGGCCCGCTCGGCCGAAGAGATGCTCTACCTCGCGATGGAGGACTTCCGCATCGACATCATGGTCGGCAAGGGCGCCGGCGCCACCAGCATCCCCCTGGACCTGGCACCGTTCACCCTCGTCGGCGCCACGACGCGGTCCGGTCTGCTCCCCAATCCGCTGCGCGATCGGTTCGGGTTCACCGCGCACCTCGAGTTCTACGACGCATCCGAGCTCGAGCAGGTGATCGCGCGCTCGGCCGTGCGGCTGAGCGTCGAGATTCCCGGGCCGGCGCGCGCAGAGATCGCCCGCCGCTCGCGCGGCACGCCGCGGATCGCGAACCGGCTCCTGCGCCGGGTGCGCGACTACCTCGTCGTCCACGGCGACGGCACGGCGGCCGACGTCGAAACGGTCGGGCACGCGCTGGATCTCTACGACGTCGATGCGATCGGGCTCGACCGCCTCGATCGCGCCGTGCTCGGCGCGCTCGTGCGCCGCTTCCGCGGAGGACCGGTGGGCCTCGGCACCCTGTCGGTCGCGGTGGGCGAAGAGGCCGAGACCATCGAATCCGTCGTCGAGCCCTACCTCGTGCGGATCGGATTCATGGGCCGCACCCCGCGCGGCCGTGTGGCGACCCCGGAGGCCTATGCCCACCTGGGCGTGGCGCATCCCGACGGGGCCTTCACATTCGATGACCTATAATCGCTGAAGGCTTTCCGCCCCTCGTCTTTCCCCTCCCGGCAGTGCCGCCTGGCGCGCCTGACCCGAAAGGTCCTTCGCCTCCATGGATTTCGCCGTCTTCTTCCAGCAGTACGGACTCATCCTTCTGCTGGGCGCCCTGCTCGTCTTCATGTTCTGGAGCTCGCGCCGCCGCATGCAGAAGCAGAAGCTCGAGCAGGAGCAGAAGGCGCGTCAGACCGTGCCCGGCGCCCGCGTCATGCTGCAGGGCGGTCTGTACGGCACCATCATCGCCTTCGACCCCGACAACCTCGACCAGCCCGCGACCGTCGAGATCGCACCCGGTGTCGAGATCGAGGTGCACAGCCAGGCGATCCTGCGCGTGGTGACGCCCACGGAGGACGAGCCGAGCTCCGACGCACCGGCGATCGAGTCGATCGACGACACCGAGACCGTCGAGCCCGTCGAGCCCACCGCCGACGCGGAGCCGGGGAACGACCCCGACACCGACGCCGGTTCGAAGCCGGCCTGACCCTCTCGCATCCCCCCACCCCGAAGGCTGAATCGTGGCCACACCCACCCCCGTCCGTCATGCCTGGCGCGCGCTCACCGGCCTGTTGGTGACCACCGCCGTCCTGTTCGGCATCAACGCGCTCGGCGTCTACGTCTTCAACGCCAGCAGCTGGGCGCCTGAGCTCGCGCTCGACCTGCAGGGTGGAACGCAGATCATCCTCGAGGCCCAGACCGAAGACGGCGCAGCGCCGTCGGCCGAGCAGATGAACCAGGCCGTGACGATCATCCGCCAGCGCGTCGACGCCTCGGGCGTCGGAGAAGCGGATGTCACGACCGAGGGCGGCCGCAACATCGTCGTGCAGATCCCCGGCACCGCCGACGAGCAGACGCGCGAGCGCATCGAGGCATCAGCGCAGCTGCAGCTGCGCGCGGTCCTGTTCACCGGTGCACCGGCGAACACGTTCGTCGGCGAGGACGGCGAGGAGACCCCCTACCCGTCTCCGGATCCGACGCTCGCGTCGACACCGACTGCGGCGCCGACCAACGGCAGCGACCAGAGCTGGATCACCGAAGCCCTGTGGGCCGAGTACCTCGCGTACGACTGCAACGATCCCGACAACGACCCCGCCAGCGCACCCGTCGACGAGCCGCTCATCACGTGCGACCCCGACACGACGGTCAAGTACATCCTGGGCCCGGTCGAACTCGACGGCTCGTCGATCAGCGACGCCACGTTCGGCATGGAGCAGACAACCGGCCGCTGGGCGGTGAACCTGACGTTCGACGAGCAGGGCGCGCAGGTCTTCGGCGAGATCAGCCAGCGCCTCTACGGCGCCGAGCCGCCGCTCGACCAGTTCGCCTTCGTGCTCGACGGGTACGTGCTGTCGGCGCCCTCGATGAACGGCGTCATCCTCGACGGCAAGCCCAGCATCACCGGCAGCTTCACGCAGGAGACCGCGCAGGTCCTCGCGGACCAGCTGAAGTACGGCGCCCTCCCGCTGAGCTTCGAGGTGGTCAGCTCCGACACCATCTCGGCGACGCTCGGCTCTCAGCAGCTTCAGATCGGCCTCATCGCGGGTCTCATCGGCCTCGTCCTCGTCGCGGTCTACTCGCTCATCGTGTACCGGGCTCTGGGCTTCGTCATCATCGCGTCACTCGCGGTCATGGCGGTCCTCACCTATGTCGCGCTCTGCATCCTGGCGTGGCGCATCGGCTTCCGCCTGTCGCTCGCCGGTGTCGCGGGCCTCATCGTGGCGATCGGCTTCACCGCGGACTCGTTCATCGTCTACTTCGAACGCATCCGAGACGAGTTGCGCGACGGCAAGTCGATCACGGGCGCCGTCGAGGACGGCTGGAACCGTGCGAAGCGCACGATCTACATCTCGAAGTCGATCAACGTGCTCGCCGCAGTGGTGCTGTACATCCTCGCCGACGCGACCGTGAAGGGCTTCGCCTTCACGCTGGGTCTCACGACGGCGATCGACGTGCTGATCTTCATCCTGTTCACGCACCCGGTCATGCAGCTGCTCGCACGGACGAGGTTCTTCGGCTCCGGGCATCCGCTCTCGGGCATGGATCCCGAAGCGCTGGGCGCCGTCTACCGCGGCCGTGCCCAGTTCCGCGCGCCGGTGACCAAGTCCACGGGCAGCGCCGGCCGCCGCAGCGCCAAGTCGCGCGGTGAGGCGGCGAGGCGCCAGACGATCGCCGAACGCAAGCAGGCCGAGCTCGCCGCCGCGGGCGCCGACGACGGCCGAAAGCCCACCACGGCGAAGGAGGGAGACGACTGATGCGCTCCATGAGCCAGCTCGGCAACGACCTCTACACCGGCAAGACCTCGTTCCCCTTCGTGGGGCGGCGCAGGCTGTGGTTCATCATCGCCGCGATCCTCGTGATCGGCTCGGCGCTCGTTCCGCTCGTGCGTCCGATCCAGTTCTCGATCGAGTTCACCGGCGGTTCGCAGTTCACGGTCTCGGGCGTGACGAGCCCCGACCAGTCGCTCGCGACCGACGCCGTCCAGTCGGTCGTGCCCGGCGCGACGACCAAGGTCACGACGATCGGCGACACCGCGGTGCGCGTGCAGACCGATCAGATGACGGATGCCGAGACCCGCGACGTCTCGC
Organism: Actinomycetes bacterium; assembly: GCA_030425055.1. Classification (GTDB taxonomy): domain Bacteria; phylum Actinomycetota; class Actinomycetes; order Actinomycetales; family Microbacteriaceae; genus Microbacterium. Next base: position 3,490 of record JAUHVN010000217.1, read on the forward strand.
AGTCGCTGGCGGACGCGTACGACGTGCCCCTCGCCGAGGTGACCTCGTCGTTCATCGGTCCCAGCTGGGGACAGGACGTCACACGGCAGTCCCTCTGGGGACTGGCGATCTTCCTCGCTCTGACCTTCCTGATCCTCGCGATCTACTTCCGCACCTGGAAGATGTCGACGGCCGCGATCCTCGGCCTCGTGGACGTGCTCGTGATCACGATCGGCGTCTACGCGCTGTTCGGCTTCGAGATCTCGCCCGCCGCCGTCATCGGTTTCCTCACGATCCTGTCGTACGCGCTGTACGACACGACGGTCGTGTTCGACAAGATCAGAGAGAATACGAGCGAGGACGGCGAAGTGTCGGGACGCACGTTCGGCGAGTCCGTCAACCTCGCCGTCAACCAGACGCTGATCCGCTCGATCAACACGACGGTCGTGGCCGCGCTGCCCACCGCCGCGATCCTCTTCATCGGTGCACTGTGGCTGGGCGCCCAGACGCTGACCGACATCTCGCTGTCGATCTTCGTCGGCACGATCGTCGCCGCGTACTCGACGCTGTTCGTCGCTGCTCCGCTGTATGCGCTGTTCCGCGAGAACGAGCCGGCGATCAAGGCGCGCAACGAGCGGGTGCTCGCCGCGCGGGAGCTGGCCGGCACTCCCGTGTGAGATCCCGCTCCCGCGCGCGGGCGTAGGATGACAAGGGCCGCGGGAGGGGAGGCGACCGGATGACCGAGACCGCCCCCGGCGCGCCTTCGTCGTCGCTTCGGCGACTCGTTCCGAGGATCTTCTCGCGGTCGGCACGTCGCGACGACGTCGAGCAGCTGCTGCGCACGGTTCGCACGCATCACCCCAAGGGCGACCTCGCCATCATCGAGCGCGCGTACGGCGTCGCCGACCGCGCGCACGCGGGGCAGACCCGGCAGAGCGGCGAGCCGTACATCACGCATCCGCTCGCGGTCGCACAGATCCTGGCGGACCTCGGCCTCGGCCCGCGGGCGATCGCGGCCGCGCTCCTCCACGACACCGTCGAGGACACCGGCTATCCGCTCGACGACCTCGCCGCGGAGTTCGGCGACGAGGTGGCGATGCTCGTCGACGGCGTCACCAAGCTCGACAAGGTCAAGTACGGCGAGAGCGCACAGGCCGAGACGGTGCGCAAGATGATCGTCGCGATGTCGCGCGACATCCGCGTGCTGCTGATCAAGCTCGCCGACCGGCTGCACAACGCCCGCACGTGGGGCTTCGTGCCGCCGGAGAAGGCGGCGAAGAAGGCCACGGAGACGCTCGAGATCTACGCGCCGCTCGCGCATCGCCTCGGCATCCAGACGATCAAGTCCGAACTCGAGGATCTGTCGTTCGCGGTGCTGCATCCGAAGCTCTACGCCGAGATCGAGAGCCTGGTCAAGCAGCGCACGCCGCAGCGCGAGCAGTACGTGCAGTCGGTGATCGACGCGATCGACTCCGACCTGCGCGAGCTGCGGATCCGCGGGCGGGTCATGGGCCGCCCCAAGCAGCTGTACTCCGTCTATCAGAAGATGGTCGTGCGCGGTCGCGAGTTCGATGACATCT
>JAUHVN010000218.1 GCA_030425055.1 Actinomycetes bacterium
GTAGCGGCGCGCGCCGTTCACGAGCGAGTACACGACGGCGAGCGGGTCGCCGGCGTTCGGAATGTGCCCCATGTGCGAGAGCAGAGTCGTCGCGCCCCGGCTCATCTGCACGATCCGGTCCTGTGCGTCGACGATGATCACCGCCGGCCCGGCCGCGGCTGCGGCATCCGCTTCGCTGTGCTGGGCGAGCAGCCCGACCCGGATGCCGCGCGTCACCATCGGCGCCACTTCGGCGAGGAAGTCCACCTCGGCCTTCGAGAAGGGCTCGTCGTCGGATCCGCGGAACAGGCACAGCGATCCCCAGGCGCCCGACCGGTCGGAGAACACGACCCGCGCCTCGTCGTGGTAGCCGAAGTGGGGCAGAAGGAAGTCCTCGAGCCGCACCGACTTGTCGATCTCGCCGGCGGTGCTCGCCCGCACGCCGACCGCGGTGACCCCGCTGTTGATCATGGCGATCATCGCGGTGGGGTCGTCCTCGCCGTACTCGATGTGGGCCCACGTGATGTCGCCGTCGTTGCGGCCGTCGAGATCGCCGCGCTTGCGCGTGCTCGAGACGATGCCGGTCGCCGGGTCGAGGGTCGACAGGCACCCTGCGACGGCGGGCACGACCTGGGCGAGGGCGGCGGCCGCCTCGTCCATGAATTGGTGCAACGGCAGTCCGGCACGCGACATCACATCGATGTCGCTGCGCGCACGCCCCAGTTGCAGCGCGGTGGCCATGACTCCAGTGTGCCCGGGTCGACGCGCGATCGGTATCCCAGGTTTCTGGGATGCCGGATTTCCCCGCTCATCTGGGATGGTGCCGGTGGCGGAACCGCGTCGATCCTGGTTTCATCCACCCCCTCGCTCACAGAACGGATGCCACTCATGTCCAGCGATCTCTCCACCGGCGTCGCGCAGAACCTGCGCGATCGGCTCGGCGACCTCGTGGTGCTGCCCGAGGACGCCGGCTACGACCAGGCTCGGATGCCCTGGAACGTCGCGATCGACCAGCGGCCCGCGGCCGTCGCCCGCCCCGAATCGGCCGAGGACGTCGTGCAGATCGTGCGCGCCGCCGCTGAGGCCGGCCTGCGCGTCGCGCCGCAGTCGACCGGCCACGGTGCCGCCGCCCTCGCCGACACCGACCTGTCCGACACCGTGCTCGTCTCGCTCGCGGGGCTGCGCGGGGTCACCGTCGACGCCGGCGCGCGCACTGCCCGCGTGCTCGGCGGATCGGTGTGGGACGACGTGCTCGCCGCCGCGGCGCCCCACGGCCTCACCGCTCTGCACGGCAGCAGCGGCGGCGTGTCCGTCGCGGGATACGCACTGTCGGGAGGCCTGTCGTTCTACGCGCGCTCGAAGGGGCTGGCAGTCAACACGGTGCGTGCCGTGCAGCTCGTCACCGCCGACGGCTCGCTCGTGCGGGCGAGCGCCGACGAGCACGCCGAGCTGTTCTGGGCGGTCCGAGGGGGCGCCGGTTCGTTCGGGGTCGTCGTCTCGCTCGAGATCGACCTGCTGCCGATCGCCGACGTGTTCGCCGGGATGCTGCTGTGGGATGCCGCGCGCGCCGCCGAGGTGGTGCCCGCCTACGCCGCGTGGACGGCGGCCGCGCCCGAGTCGGCGACGACGAGCCTGCGCGTCATGCACTTCCCGCCGATCCCCGAGCTTCCGCCGTTCCTGAGCGGCCGCGACCTCGTCGTCATCGACGGCGCGATCCTCGAGGCGGATGCAGCGGCATCCGATCTGCTCGCGCCGTTGCGCGCCCTCGAGCCCGAGATGGACACGTTCGGCCGCATCCCGTCGGCCGGCCTCGTCGCCGTGCACATGGATCCGCCCGACCCGACCCCGGCGCTCACCGCGCACGCGATGCTGGGTTCGCTGCCGGCCGACGCGGTCGCGGCCTTCCTGGAGGCATCCGCTCTGCCCGGCGTGTTCTTCACCGAGCTGCGGCAGGTCGGCGGCGCCGCGTCGCGCCCGGTCGGAAGCGGGGGAGCGGTCTCGTCGTTGGACGGCGAGTTCCTGCTGCACGCGGTCGCGCTCGCGCCCGTGCCCGAGGCGCTGGCGCCGGCCGATGCCGCCGTCAAGGCCGTGACCGCGCGTCTCGAGCCGTGGAAGATCGACGCGCTCGCGCTCACCTTCATCGACGGGGGCGGCGTCGATCCGGCGGCCGGCTACGGCGCTTCGCTCGACCGGCTGCGCGAGCTCAAGCGCCGGTTCGACCCCGAACGCCGGTTCGCCGCGGCTCGCGCGGTGTAGCGGGCGGGCAGAACTCCACGGATCCGGTGCGGCGGAGCCGGACTGGGACCCTTTCCGCCGTCTGGGACGGCCGGATCCGTGGAGTTCTGCACGCGGTCACACGCGCCACCCGTGCCCAACTCCTGCAATCCGGCCGTCGATACCCCGGAACCGGCCTGATTCGGGGGAGTGCGGCCCGAATTGGAGGAGTTACGCTCGGCAGGGTGACCCACCGGCTCACTCCAGACCAGGCTCGGCGGTTGATCGTGCGGGCGCAGCTGCTCGACGCCGACCGTCCGGGAGACGTGGTCGAGGTCGCCGAGCAGCTGACCTACATCAAGATCGACCCGACGGCCACGATCGCGCCGTGCGAGCAGACGGTGCTCTGGTCGCGGATCGGCTGGTCGTACGAGCCCGGGCAGCTGCAGAAGGCCGTCGAGATCGACCGGCTGCTGTTCGAGTACAGCGGCACCTTCCGCCCGATCAGCCTGCTGCCGCTCATGCTGCCGTCCATGCGGCGGTGGCCCGAGCGCGAGAAGACGCGGCAGTGGCTCGACGCGAACGCGCGGTTCCGGGCGGACGTGCTCGCCCGACTGCGGGCTGAAGGCCCGCTGCTGACCAGCGACATCCCCGACACCGCGCAGATCACCCGTGCCCCCGACGGCTGGACCGGCACGAACCAGGTGCCGATCATGCTCGACTTCCTGCTGCGGCAGGGCGAGGTCGCCGTCGTCGGGCGCGAAGGCCGGCATCGCCGGTGGGATCTCGCCGAGCGCGTGTACCCCGCACATCTGCCCGAGTACGACGACGACGAGGCGGCCCGATTGCTCGGTGAGCGCAAGCTGCAGGCCGCCGGCCTCGCGCGACCCCACTGGTACTGGACGGGAGTGGGCAAGGACAGCGGTGAACCCGCGGTGGTCGAGGGCAGTCCACGCAAGCTGCGCGTCGATCCCGACGCGCTCGCGGCGCTGGATGAGGATGCCGGTGGCCGCGTCGCATTCCTCAACCCCTACGACAGCCTGCTGTTCGACAGGCAGCGGCTCACCGAGGTGTTCGGGTTCGAGTACGTACTCGAGCAGTTCAAGCCGAAGGCGCAGCGGGTCTACGGCTACTTCGCGCATCCGATCCTGCTCGGCGACCGGTTCATCGGGATGCTCGACGCCGAGGTCGATCGCGTCCGCGAGACGCTGCGGGTGAACGCGATCCACGAGTTCCTGCCGTTCGAGCCGGAGGAGACCGAGATGGTGCGGGCGGAGGTCGCCGACCTCGCGGAGTGGCTGGGCGTCGGCGTCACCGGACTCGGGTAGCCCGGCGCGACGCCTCACGCCGCGAGGTCGCCCTGCCGTGTCGCGGCCGACGCGGCGACGGTGCGCCCATCGTCCAGTCGCGCCTGCGCGCGATCGTGCCGGCTCTGGATCGGCATGAGGTCGGTTGCGGCGGCCAGGCCCATGCGCGGCGTCGAGACGTACATGCTCTCGGCACGCGCGACGACGTAGGTCTCGTGCCAGATGCCGACGGCACCGGGCGCCTTCCGCGCCGTTCTGTTGAACTTGGCCCAGGCCGGTCGGTGCTGCTGCGCGGGGTTCGAGGCGTAGGCGTAGAGCTTGTCGGTCGAGTCCCAGAACTGCACCACGTACGGCCCGCCCCGACCGAACAGCAGCTGGTAGCCGAGCAGCCCCGAGTCGGGGTCGGCGCTCAGCGCGCGCAGCATCCCGGGCATCGCGGCGAACGCGGGGAACCACAGATCGGGCCGCCACCAGCGGTTGATCTGCATGCCGATGTGGAACACGACGAGGTCGCCCTCGTGGCGGTGGGTCATGCGACCCGTGATGACCTTGCTCATGATTGATCCTCTCGATAGTGGTGCTATCCAAACTAGATAGCGCTACTATCGAATGTCAAGGAGGGGTTCATGAGGATCTCGGAACTGTCCGCCAGATCGGGCGTCTCGGTGGCGTCGATCAAGTACTACCTGCGCGAAGGCCTGCTTCCCGAGGGTGAGCGGTCGTCGGCGACGCAGGCCGACTACGGTGAGCGCCACGAGCGGAGGCTCGGAGTGATCCGCGCACTGCTGGATTCGGGCGTGAGCATCGCCGATGCGCGCGGCGTGCTGGCCGCGCTCGACGACCCGCCGGCGTCCCCGCATGATCTGCTGGGCGCCGCGCACGCGGCGGTGCTGCCGCACATCGATGACGATCTCGACCTCTCGGCCGCCGAGTCGCTGCTCGCCCGCCTGGGATGGACAGAAGGGTCGTGCGACGCGGACGTCGTCGCGGGCGTCGCACGGGCGCTGCAGAACCTCGATCGCGCCGGGTTCGCCGTTCCCGACGAGACGATGCAGGTGTACCTCGACGCCGTCGAGCGCATGGCGACGGCCGAGCTGGCTCGCGTCCCGCTCGACTCGCCCGAAGACGCCGTCCGCTACGTGGTGCTCGGCTCGGTGCTCGTCGAACCGCTGCTGCTGTCGCTGCGTCGCGTCGCCGAGCAGCTCGCATCGGCGCGCCGGTTCGGTCCGTCGGCGGATGCCGGGGTCGCGGCATCCGGCTGACGAACCCCGCCGCGAGGCCGACGTAGGCTGACAGGATGCCGACCCGACGGATGCCGCGGATCGCCGCACTTGTCGCGGCGGCCATGCTGCTGGCCGGATGCGCCGCCGACGTGGGGCCGGCCGAGGGTGACCCCGCCGTGCCGGCCGAGGTCGCCGAGCGGATCGACGCCGTCGACGTCGCCGTCGCGGAGTGGCAGGCCGCCGGCGACCTCGAGACCGCGCATCGCGCAGCCGAAGAGGCACGCAACCTCATCGAAGGCCCCGGCGGACCG
>JAUHVN010000219.1 GCA_030425055.1 Actinomycetes bacterium
GGCTCGCGCACGCGTTGACGAAGAGGATGCGCTGATCCGAGCCGGCGCGGCCGCGCAGGGCCGGCGCCGAGAGGCCGTTGACGAGCAGCATGTCGCCCGTGCGCCCGCGCATCCGCTCGATGCCCGAGACGGTCGCGACCGCTCCGCCCGAGAGCGTCACATCCGACACGACGGCGATGAGCGGCGGTGCCGCACTCCAGTCCTCGCCGTCTACGACGATCGCGCCGTAGAGCCCCGCGAAGAGCTGGTCCGCGACTCGCCCGTGGTGGTGCGGGTGGTACCAGAACACGCCCGGCGGATGATCCTCGGGCAGGGCGATCTCGTAGTCGAAGGTCTCGCCGGGGCCGATGTGGAGGAAGGGGTTGTCGCCGTTGTCCGCCGCCGAGACCACGAGGCCGTGGGTGTGCAGGTTGGTCGGCTCGGCCAGGTCGTTGCGCAGCCGAACGCGCAGCAGGTCGCCGGGGCGGAGGTGGAGCGTGGGACCTGGCACTGTGCCGTTGTACGCGAGCATGCGCGCCGTGGTCCCGGCGACGGCCACCTCGTGCTCGCCGACGCTCAACGTCAGGTCGAGGACGCCCCCGACCGAGTGCTGGATCTCGGGCTGCGGCCACGCGGCACCGGCGGTCGCGGTGGGGTGGGCTCGCGCCGTGGAGGCGCCGCTCGGCGAAGCCGCCACGTCGGGCGTCGACGTGCATCCGGTGACCGACAGTGCGAGCGCGCCGGTGCCGACGGCCACCGCGCCCACGCCGAGGACGCGCAGCACCTGCCGGCGCGACACGTCCTCGGGCACGGCCGTCAGCCCTTCCCGCCCCCGAAGGTCGCGACGTAGCGCTCGGGCTCGGCGCCCCGGTCGAACCGGCGCCCCGAGATCGACGTGGGCACGATCCTGACCCAGCGGTACTTGAGCGTCGGGATCCACGGCCGGAGCGGAAGCTCATCGGCCTGGTCGATCTCGCGCTGCAGCCGCAATTGGGTCGCGGTGCCCTTGACGATCACGCTCGCCGCCGACGTCCCGTCGAACTCGTCGACCTCGAAGGCGACGTGGGGATTCGCCGCCAGGTCGTCGAGCTTCGAGCCGGGCGCGGTGCGGAACAGCAGCCGCGGCCCGTCGGCGACGTAGTTGACCGGGAAGATCTCAGGCATCCCGTCGACCGAGAGCGCGAGTCTGCCCAGTTCGCCGCGCGCGAGCAGCGCCCAGCACGCCTCTTCGTCCAGTGCCGACACCAGGTCGACGTTCGCGGTGGCCATCGTCTCGTCCTTTCCTCGCGCGTCGGTGCGCGTCACTTGTGCAGCGGCTCGAAGTGCGGGATCGGCCACGGCTTGTCGTCGTGGCGGTCGCCCGACGCGCGCGAGCGGTCGCGCCGCGGGAAGCGGCGCCCGGTGATCGCCACCGGGCTGAGCCGCACGTAGTTGTCCTTCGACGTCGGCGACGAGCTGACGAGGCCGAGGATGCCCGAGGCCTCGATGTCGGCGTCGGTGTCGAGACGCTTCGCGTCGGCCTGGACCACGACGCTCCAGTACGCGCGCGCGTCCGCGCCGTCGATCTCGAACGCGACGGCCGGATGCTGCGCCATGAGACGCAGCTTCGTGCCGGGTGCCGACCGCAGATAGACCGCGCCGTCGTGCACGCGGTAGTCGATCGGGAACACCTCGGGCCGGCCTTCGTCGGTCGCGATCGCGAGGCGCCCCATCTCGCCGGCCTGCACGTAGCGCCAGCACTCGGACGTCGTCAACTCCTCCACGCCCAGCGCAGCAGGGCTGGGCGGTGCCGGATCGGTGCGTTTCAGATACGGATTCACAGCGGCGACCATGGTTTCCCTCCTCCTTCATCGAGGGTCTGGAACCAGACTGCGCCGACCGCAGCGGTCGCAGTAGGGCCATTGGTCCCGCGTGCGGGCCCGGGTCAGGCCGAGCCTGGGGCGAGCCCCCCGCCCCAGGCTCGCGCCCTCTCCAGCTCGCCGTCCACCAGCGGCCCCTCGTACCCCGATACGAGGAAGCTCTCGCGGGCCACGGAGCGGAAGCCCCGCGCTCGCGCGGCCTTGGCGAGGCTCTTCGACGCAGCGCCCGGGAGGAGCGGCACGTCGGCGCGGGTGTCGAAGGCGGCGAAGTCGTGCGGATGCGGCTGATCGGGCAGCCCGGTGATCCACTCCCGGATGCCGAAGGACGCGTCCTTGTCGTCGGCGCCCCGCGCGACGGCGTCGCTGCGCGTCGTCGAACGCGACATCGAGAAGGCGTGGGTCGGGCCGCCGACGACGAGCAGGTCGACGTCGGTCGGCACGGTGCGGGGCGCGTCGGCGACATCGGCGGTCGTCACCTCGGTGCCGTTCGACCTGAGCCCGTCGGCGATCGCCTCGGCGATCCTGCGGGTGTTGCCGAACATGCTCTCGTAGATGACCAGCGCGTTCATGATGGTGCTCCACGCAGCGCCGGCTGCATCTCGTCGACGATGTCGATCGCCTCGGTGGGCGGCCCGGGGGAGGCCCGCTCGGCCAGCCGCATCCACAGGGCGACCACCGTGTCGGGATTCAGCGAGATCGAGCCGATGCCGGCGTCGACGAGCCACTCGGCGAAGTCGGAGTGGTCCGACGGACCTTGCCCGCAGATCCCGATGTACTTGCCGCGGCGCGTGCAGGCGTCGATCGCGAGCTTCAGGACGCCGCGGACGGCGGCATCCCGCTCGTCGAAGGCGTCGGCGACCAGCGACGAGTCGCGATCGAGCCCGAGCATCAGCTGCGTCAGATCGTTCGACCCGATCGAGAACCCGTCGAAGTGGTCGAGGAACTCGTCGGCCAGCACCGCGTTCGACGGGATCTCGCACATCATCATGACCTCGAGGCCGTTCTGCCCGCGCCGCAGTCCGTTCTCGGCGAGCAGCGCCGTCACGGCCCGCGCTTCGGCGACGGTGCGCACGAACGGGATCATGATCTTCACGTTGTCGAGACCCATCTCGTCCCGCACGTACCGGAGCGCTTCGCACTCCATCTCGAAGCACTCACGGAAGCTCGGCGTCACGTAGCGGGATGCCCCGCGCCACCCGAGCATCGGGTTCTCCTCCTCGGGCTCGTAGCGGTGGCCGCCGAGCAGGCCGGCGTACTCGTTCGACTTGAAGTCGCTCGTGCGCACGATGACCGGCTGCGGCGCGAAGGCCGCCGCGATCGTCGCGACCCCCTCGGCGAGGCGGCGCACGAAGAAGTCACGGGGCGACGCGTACGCCGCGATGCGTTCGGCGACCGCGGAGCGCAGCGGCTCGGGCAGCTCATCCGCTTCGAGGAGAGCGCGCGGATGCACGCCGATCTGGTGCTGGATGATGAACTCCAGCCGCGCGAGGCCGACGCCCCGCTGCGGCAGCGCGGCGAACGAGAACGCCTGATCCGGCGTGCCGACGTTCAGCATGAGTGACACCGGGATCTCGGGCATCCGGTCGACGTGCGTCTCGGTGACCTCGACCTCGAGTCGGCCGCCGTACACGAACCCGTCGTCGCCCTCGGCGCACGACACGGTGACATCGGCGCCGTCGACGAGGTCGTGCGTCGCCGTGCCGCAGCCGACGACGGCGGGGATGCCGAGTTCGCGCGCGATGATCGCGGCGTGGCACGTGCGCCCGCCCCGGTCGGTGACGATGGCCGCGGCCTTCTTCATGATCGGCTCCCAGTCGGGGTCGGTCATGTCGGCGACCAGGACGTCGCCGTCGACGAACCGGTCCATCTCGGCGACGCTCGACAGCACCCGGACCGGTCCGGCGCCGATGCGCTGGCCGATCGCGCGCCCGGTCGCGAGGGGCTCCGCCCGCTCGGCGAGCGCGAACCGCCGGATCACCTTCGGATCCGTCCGCGACGCGACGGTCTCGGGCCGGGCCTGCACGATGTGCAGCGTGCCGTCGATCCCGTCCTTGGCCCATTCGATGTCCATCGCCCGCCCGTAGTGCGCCTCGATGATCAGCGCCTGGCGCGCGAGCTCCTCGACGTCGTCGTCGGAGATGCTGAACCGCCGTCGCTCGGCGTCGGCGACCTGCTCGATCGTGGTGCTCTCGCCGACGGCGTCGCCCGCGGCGAAGCGCATCGCGACCGCCTTCTCGCCGACGTGGCGCGCGAGGATCGCGGGCCGACCGGCGCGCAGACCCGGCTTGGACACGTAGAACTCGTCGGGGTTGACGGCGCCCTGCACGACGAGCTCGCCCAGACCGTAGGCGCTCGTGACGAACACGACCCGGTCGAAGCCCGACTCGGTGTCGATCGTGAACATGACGCCCGAGGCGCCGACGTCCGACCGCACCATGCGCTGGACGCCGGCCGAAAGGGCGATGTCGAACCGGTCGTAGCCGCGGTGCACGCGGTAGGCGATGGCGCGGTCGTTGTACAACGAGGCGAACACGCTGCGGATCGCGCCGAGGATGTGGTCGATCCCCTTGATGTGCAGGTAGGTCTCCTGCTGTCCGGCGAACGACGCGTCGGGCAGGTCTTCGGCGGTCGCCGACGACCGCACGGCCCACGTGGTCGCGGAGCCGCCAAGGTCGGCCGTGAGGGTGTCGTACGCGGCGCGGATGTCGCGCTCGAGGTCCTCGGGGAAGCGCTGCCGTTCGATCCAGCCGCGCACCCGCGCGCCGGTCGCCGCGAGGGCCGCGACGTCGGACACATCGAGCCCGTCGAGCTCGGCGGCGATCCGGTCGGCCAGCCCGTCGGCGGCGAGGAACTCGCGGTAGGCGTCCGCCGTGGTGGCGAATCCCCCCGGTACCCGCACGCCGGCGTCGGTGAGACGCGACACCATCTCGCCGAGCGAGGCGTTCTTGCCGCCGACCTGGGGCAGGTCGGACATGCCGATCTCGTGGAACCAGAGCACGTTCATGGGCACAGGTTCCCGCGCCGCGGCGTCGGCGGACAGGGCCGAACGTCCCGTCGGGTCAGCGGTCGTGGTCGCGGTGCTCGGCGCCGTAGACGGCCGCCTGGGTGCGACGCTCCATGCCGAGCTTGGCGAGCAGGGCGCTGACGTAGTTCTTCACCGTCTTCTCGGCGAGCCCGAGGTGC
>JAUHVN010000220.1 GCA_030425055.1 Actinomycetes bacterium
TGAGGCATCCGTCCGTCGCGTTCTGGTCGGCATGGCGCGGCGACGATCTCGCCGGCGTCGGTGCCCTCAAGGATCTCGGCGACGGCCGCGGTGAGCTGAAGTCGATGCGGGTCGACGACCGATTCCGCGGCACCGGCGTCGGTCGCGCGCTGCTGCGGCACATCGTCGCGGCCGCTCAGGACCGCGGCTTCACGAGCCTGTGGCTCGAGACCGGCGGAACTGCCGAGTTCGCCCCCGCGCTGCGCCTGTACGAGAGCGAGGGTTTCGCGCGCTGCGCGCCGTTCGACGACTACGTCGAGGACCCGTTCTCGGTGTTCATGATGCGCGCGCTCTGAAGCGCGGCGCCGCCACCTAGGCGGGGACGACGAGAGCGACCGCGAACGCCGCCACGCCCTCGCCCGCGCCGGTGAAGCCGAGCCCGTCGGTGGTCGTCGCCGCGAGCGAGACGGATGCTCCGCCGAGGGCGGCCGACAGCACCGCCTCGGCCTCGGCGCGCCGCGCCGCGAAGCGCGGCCGGTTGGCCTGGAACTGCACCGAGACGTTGCCGATGCGCCACCCGGCCTCGCCGAGGAGCGCGCGGGTGCGGGCCAGGAAGACGTCGGCGTGGGCGCCCGCGTACTCGGGATGATCCGTGCCGAAGTGCGTGCCGATGTCGCCGAGACCCGCGGCCGACAGCAGCGCGTCGACGATCGCATGCGCGACGGCATCGCCGTCGGAGTGGCCCGACAGCGCCGGCTCTCCCGGCCACTCGAGCCCGGCGAGCCACAGCGCGCCCTCGCCGCCGAAGGCGTGCACGTCGGTGCCCATCCCCACGCGCGGAACCGCGGGAGCCCGGTCGAGCCCGACCTCGGCAGCAGGCAGCGGATGCCCGGCGACGAGACGACGCGCGCGGTCGAGGTCGGCGGGGGTCGTGATCTTGAAGGCGAGCGGGTCGCCCGCGACGACGGCGACGGTGTGGCCGGCGGCGCCGACGAGTGCGGCGTCGTCGGTGAAGTCCTCACGTGCCTGCGCGTACGCGGGCTCGAGGATGTCGCGCCGGAACCCCTGCGGAGTCTGGGCCGCCGACAGCTGGCTGCGATCAAGTGCGGCGACGACCTCGCCCGCTTCGACGCGCTTGATGGTGTCGATGACGGGCACGACCGGAAGCGCCGCACCGGCGCCGCGGGCGGTCTCGATCACGCGCGAGAACACCTCCGGAGGCGTGAGCGCTCGTGCGGCGTCGTGGACGAGCACCACCTCGACGTCACCCCACAGCGCACGGATGCCGGCGGCCACCGATTGCTGGCGCGTCTCGCCGCCCGCGACGACCGTGATCAGGTCACGGCGGTCGCCGGCGGCTTCGAGCGCCTCGGTCAGCGCGTCGCCTTCTCGCCCGGCGGGCGCGACCACGATCACCTGTGCGACCGGCGCCTCGAAGACGCGCACCAGTGCGTGGCGCAGGATCGTGTGCTCGTCGAGGCCGGCGAACGCCTTCGGCATCCCCGCCCCGAGGCGGGTGCCGCCGCCCGCGGCGACGACGATGATCGCGACATCGGGGACGGGTGTGATGTTCACCCGTTCACGCTATCGCGCGGGGGTTTCGATACGCGCGCTGCGCGCGCTACTCAACCTTGACCCGACGCCGCCTCAACGCCGCTGCGCGGCATTGACCCGGCGCGAGTCAACTCGCGAGGACCTCGTCGAGGATGACGCTGGCCTTCTCCTCGTCGGTCTTCTCGGCGAGCGCGAGCTCGGAGATGAGGATCTGCTTGGCCTTGGCCAGCATCCGCTTCTCACCGGCCGACAGGCCGCGGTCCTGATCGCGGCGCCACAGGTCGCGCACGACCTCGCTGACCTTGATCACGTCGCCCGACGCGAGCTTCTCGAGGTTCGCCTTGTAGCGGCGCGACCAGTTGGTCGGCTCCTCGGTGAAGGGCGCGCGCAGCACCTCGAAGACCTTGTCGAGACCGTCCTGCCCGATCACGTCGCGGACGCCGACAAGGTCGACGTTCTCGGCCGGGACCTCGATGATGAGGTCTCCCTGGGTGACGTTGAGCTTCAGATACTTCTTCGTCTCGCCCTTGATGATCCGGTCTTTGACCTCGATGATCGTCGCCGCTCCGTGGTGCGGATAGACAACCGTCTCGCCAACCTCAAAAAGCATGGAGTTATGTCCTTTCGGCAACCTCCAGGATACCACAGGCGACATACGCTAAGGTTCGCCACCCCACCCCCGGCTGCGCGGTCACCGCGTCCCCACGGCGGCAGCGGCGACCCCCTAGAATGCAAGGGATGCCGTCGTCCGTCCTGGGAGGATCCGTGAAGTCCCGCCGCCTCATCGCGTCCGTTGTCGTCGGCGCCGCCCTCGTGCTGGGCACGTCCGGCTGCGCCCTGGTCTCCACTCAGGCGACGACGATCCCCTACTCCCCCGCCGACGGTGTGAACGTGCCGAACAGCAGCGGACCGCTCCAGGTGCGCAACGCCCTGATCGTCGCGAACGACGAGGGCACCGAGGGCAACTTCATCGCCGCGATCGTCAACAACACCGATGACGCCGAGACGCTGAACATCGCGTTCGGCGAGGGCGTGGCGGATGCCACGGTGCGCGTTCCCGCGCGCACGGTCGTCAGCCTCGGTATCGACGGCGAGGAGCCGATCCTCGTCGAGGGCCTCGACAGCAAGCCCGGCTCTGACCTGCCGACGTCGTTCCAGTCGGGCGACGGCGAGACGGTGCTCGTGGACGTGCCCGTGCTCGACGGCACGCTCGACTACCTCACTGAGTACGTCCCGTAGGCCGGCCCGCAGGCCCCAGCGGGGTCAGCTCTCGAAGCGGTAGCCCAGCCCGCGCACGGTGACGAGCATCTCGGGCTCCTTCGGGTGCTCCTCGATCCGCGAGCGGATCCGCTTGATGTGCACGTCGAGCGTCTTCGTGTCGCCGAAGTAGTCGCTGCCCCACACCCGGTCGATGAGCTGACCGCGGGTGAGCACGCGTCCGGTATTGCGCATCAGCACCTCGAGCAGCTCGAATTCCTTCAGCGGCATGCTGATCTCCTTGCCCGCGACCGTCACGGTGTGACGATCGATGTCGAGCACGACGCGACCACCCTCGAGCACGTGCTCCTCGAGGTCGGCGCCGGGCTGGTCGAACCGACGCAGCACCGCCCGCATGCGCGCGAGCAGCTCGCGCGACGAGTAGGGCTTGGTGACGTAGTCGTCGGCGCCGAGCTCGAGACCCACGACGATGTCGACCTCGGAGTCCTTCGCGGTGAGCATGATGATCGGCACCGCCGACGTACCGCGCAGCTGACGGCACACCTCGGTGCCGGGCATGCCGGGCAGCATGAGGTCGAGCAGCACGATGTCGGCGCCCCGCTCGCGGAACGCGGCCAGCGCCGTGGGCCCGTCCTCGGCGATCTCGACCTCGTACGCCTCGCGGCGCAGCAGGTAGGCGAGCGGCTCGGCGAGGTCGGGTTCGTCCTCGACGATCAGTACGCGGGTCATGCGGTCACTCCGTTCTCGGGCGCCGCGGCGGTGGCCGCGGGCGCTGCCGCGGTCGCCGCGGCCTTCTTCTTGCGTCGCTTGGACTTCTTGGGGGCGTCGTCGGGGCGTGCGATCGCGGGAAGGCGGATCGTGAAGGTGGATCCCCTGCCGGGTCGTGACCACAGCGTCACCTCGCCGCCGTGGCGCTGCACGGCGTGCTTGACGATCGACAGCCCGAGACCCGTGCCGCCCGTGCGCCGGGAGCGTGCCTGGTCGGCGCGGTAGAAGCGCTCGAAGATGCGCTCCTGGTCGCCCTCGGGAATGCCGATGCCGCGGTCGGTCACCGCGATCTCGACCACGCCCTCGGCGAGCTTGACGCCGATGCCGACGTTCGATCCTTCGGGCGAGTAGGCGATGGCGTTCGCGAGCAGATTGCCGATCGCCTCACCGAGCACCTGCGCGTCGCCGCGCACGTAGAGACCGCGCTTGCCGCCCCGCACGATCGCGACGCCCGCCGAGTCGGCCTGGATCGCGTGGGCGTCCACCGCGGACGCGACGATCTCGTCGACGGACACGTCGCGCTCGTCGGTCAGCTCGTCGGCGGCCTGCAGACGCGACAGGTTCATGATGCGCGACGTGAGAAGAGCGAGGCGGGATGCCTCGGCCGTCAGCCGCGCCGAGAAGATGCGCACCTGGTCGGGGTCGTCGGCGGCCGACTCGATGGCCTCGGCGAGCAGCGTGACCGCTCCGACCGGGGTCTTCAGCTCGTGGCTCGTGTTCGCGACGAAGTCGCGGCGCATCTGCTCGACGCGCTCGCGCTCGGTGATGTCGCGCAGCACCACGAGCGTCAGCCGAGGCGAGATGCGGGTGGCGCGCACCGCGACCAGGCGCGGCTCGGCGGGCGACGCGCCCCGACGCAGCCGCAGCGTGTCGGTCACTCCCGCACCGGTGGTGCGGACGGTGCGCACGATCGCACGCAGCTCGTCGGCGGGCAGGACCTCGCCCTCGACGAGATGGAATGGCGTGGCTGCGGCCGAGGCCGCCAGCACCGTCGACGACGTGTCGACGACCACTGCGGCGTCGTCCATGCCGTGGAGCACCTCCCGCACACCGGAGGGCACCACGACCGAGGTCTGCTCGTTCGCGCGCTCGCGCGCACGCACGGCGAGGAAGATCACCGCGGTGATCGATCCGGCGATGACGGCGCCGGCCAGCATCCCGAGCAGGGCGGCCTGCGTCGTGTCCATGGCGACCAGCGTACGTGGCGGTGATCGCCGTATCCGTGCGGAACGGGATGCGCGCAGAAGCCGGATCGGTACTATTCACCCTCGGGGCACCGTTCGTTAACCTTCCCTGACGACAATCGCGAGGGCGTGCGGGGCCGCCCCGCGGAACCGGAAAGGGTGTCGGAATGCGCGAAGTCTTCCACCAGTCGCTCGAGGACGTGCAGTCACGTCTCGTCGAGATCGCGGAACTGGTCACTGTTGCGATCGACAAGGCCACCCGCGCCTTCGGAACCAGCGACGTGGCTCTGGCCGAAGAGGTCATCGAGGCCGAC
>JAUHVN010000221.1 GCA_030425055.1 Actinomycetes bacterium
CGCGGCGGGCGACGGGGTCGAAGCCCGTCGTCGGCTCGTCGAGGAACAGCAGCTCGGGATTGCCGACGATGCCGAGCGCGACGTCGACGCGACGCTGCTGGCCGCCCGACAGCTTGCTCACCCGCATCCCGGCCTGCTCCTCGAGCCCGACGGCCGCGATCACCTCGTCGACGTCGCGCGGCCGCGGGAAGAATCCGGCGAACTGCCGGATCTGCTCGCGCACCGTGAGCACACCGGCCTGGCCGGCGCCCTGGAGCACGACGCCGAGTCGCGACTTCCACGCGAGGCCGGCGCGACCGGGATCCTCGCCGAGCACGCTCACCTCGCCTCCGCTGCGCCGACGGAAGCCCTCGAGGATCTCGACGGTCGTCGTCTTGCCCGCCCCGTTGGGGCCCAGCAGGGCGAACGTCTCGCCGCGCGAGATGTCGAACGACACCCCGTCGACCGCACGTCGGCCCGAATAGTCCTTCTGCAGGTTGCGCACCCGCACCACGTTCTCGTCCATGGCTCCACATTCCCGCGACGCCGGGGTGCGCCGGCACGTCCGTCCGGGCGAATCCGTGTCCCCCATTCGGTGGAACGCGGCCATCGACCGTGCTGTGGACCGATGCCGGGCACTCCGCGCGCGCGAGCGCACGACTACCATTTCGAACGTGACCGAACGCGCTCCTCTCTCCCGCAAGCTCTCCGCCATCGCCGAGTCGGCGACCCTCAAGGTCGATGCGAAGGCGAAGGCCCTGCAGGCCGCCGGACGGCCGGTGATCAGCTACGCCGCCGGCGAGCCCGACTTCGCGACTCCGCAGTCGATCGTGGATGCCGCATCCCTCGCCCTGCAGGACCCGGCGAACTATCGCTACACGCCCGCCGCCGGACTGCCCGTGCTGCGCGAGGCCATCGCCGCCAAGACGCTGCGCGATTCGGGACTCGAGGTCGCCCCGTCGCAGGTGGTCGTCACCAACGGCGGCAAGCAGGCGGTGTACCAGGCGCTGCAGGCGGTGGTGAACCCCGGCGACGAGGTGCTGCTGCCCGCGCCCTTCTGGACGACCTACCCCGAGGCGATCGCACTGGCCGACGGCACGCCCGTCGAGGTGTTCGCCGGCGCCGACCAGGAGTACAAGGTCACCGTCGAGCAGCTCGAGGCCGCGCGCACCGAGCGCACCACGGCGCTCATGTTCGTGTCGCCGTCCAACCCGACCGGCGCCGTGTACACCCCCGACGAGACGCGCGCGATCGGCGAGTGGGCGGTCGAGCACGGCATCTGGATCATCGCCGACGAGATCTACCAGAACCTCGTCTACGACGGCGTGCGCGCCGTGTCGATCGTCGAGGCGGTGCCGGATGCCGCGGGCCAGACGATCCTCGTCAACGGCGTCGCCAAGAGCTACGCCATGACCGGCTGGCGGCTGGGGTGGATGGTCGGCCCGGCCGACGCGATCAAACTCGCGGCCAACCTGCAGTCGCACCTCACCTCGAACGTCAACAACGTCGCGCAGCGGGCGGCCCTCGCCGCCCTGACCGGTCCGCAGACCGCCGTCGAGGAGTTCCGCGTCGCCTTCGACCGGCGCCGCAAGCTGATCGTCGACGAGCTCTCGAAGATCGAGGGTGTGACCGTTCCGACTCCGCGCGGCGCGTTCTACGTCTACCCCGACGTGACGGGTCTGCTCGGGCGCGAGTGGCGGGGAACCACCCCTACGACGTCGCTCGAACTCGCCGACCTCATCCTCGACGAGGCCGAGGTCGCGGTCGTGCCCGGCGAGGCCTTCGGCCCGAGCGGCTACCTGCGGCTGTCGTACGCCCTCGGCGACGATGCCCTGCTAGAGGGCGTGCGACGCCTGCAGGACCTCTTCGCAGGCTGACGCACCGTCGAGAAACCACATCGGGCGCGAGGCACCGCGGCCGTGCTGGTTTCGCGTGCGCGATGTGGTTTCTCAGGCACGGGATGCCGCGCCGGCCGGGCTACAGCTCGACGTTCAGCAGCACCGGCTCGGGCTGCAGGACGAGGCCGAACTCGGACTGCACGCGCCCCTGGATGAACCGTGCGAGTTCGGCGAGCTCGGCGGCGCTCGCCTGACCGCGGTTGGTGAGGGCGAGCGCATGCTTCGACGACAGCGCGGCGCGCGAGCGCGGCAGCCGGAATCCCTTGCGCAGCCCGGAGTGCTCGATGAGCCACGCGGCACTGACCTTCACGTCGCTCTCGACCGACTGCGCCGGCGGCACGTAGCCGTCGTACGAGTCGAGCGGGATGACGAGCACAGGGTCGAGGTCGGGAGAGACCGGCCAGCGCGGGCATTCCGGCGGCAGCGTGCGGGCGAACGCGGCCGACACGATCGCGTTCTGGAAGAACGAGCCCGCGCTGTACGTATCGGGATCCGCGTCGTCGAGCACCATGCCCTTGCGGCGGCGCGTCTCGAGCACGTGCTCGCGGATCCACGCGAGCGACACCGCCTCGCCCTCGGCGACGCCGAGCGCCGTGCGCAACTGCTCGCCGGCGATCGGGTGCTCGCCGTGGCCCAGCTCGAACAGCTCGAGCGTGACCGAGAGGATCACCGCGCGACGCGCCGGCGCCGAGCCGTAGTGGTGCTTGAGCGCCGACGTGCGGAAGCCGAGGCCGAGTTCGGCGGCGGGCACGATCGAAACCTCGCCGGTCGACTCGTCGAGCAGTTCGACTTCGACGAGCGTCTGCACGATCTCCTGACCGTATGCCCCGACGTTCTGCACGGGCGCGGCGCCGACGGTGCCGGGGATGCCCGACATCGCGGTGATGCCCGACAGTCCCTCCGCCACCGACAGTGCGACGAGCGCGTCCCAGTCGTGGCCCGCCTCGACCCGCAGACGCGCGTAGCCCTCTCGCGGAGACGGCAGGCGCTCGACGCCCTCGGTGAGGATGCGCACCACGGTGCCGTCGAACGGCTCGTCTCCGGCGAACAGGTTCGAGCCGCCGCCGAGCACGAGCCACGGGTCTGCGTCGGCCCACACGTCGCGCAGCGCATCCACGAGTTCGTCGCGGTCGTGCGCGTCGATCATGCGCGCGGGTGCGCCCCCGGTGCGCAGCGTCGTCAGCTGCGCGAGCGGGATCGGTGAGACCTCCGGCATGGGTCAGTCGAGGCGCACGCGCACCTGGGCCTTGCCCAGGACGGTCGACTCGGCGTAGGTCACCGTGAGGTCGAGGCGGGCGATGCCCTCGTCGATCGCACCGATGCGCGCGACGACGGTCACGTCGGCGCCGTCTTCGGGATCGACGACGACCGGACGCGTGAAGCGCACGCCGTACTCGACGATGCGGCCGGTGTCGCCGATCCACGGCACGACCGTCTCGACGGCGAGGCCCATCGTCAGCATGCCGTGCGCGAGCACGCCGGGAAGCCCGACCTGCTCCGCGACGTCGTCGCGGTAGTGGATCGGGTTGAAGTCGCCCGAAGCGCCGGCGTACCGCACCAGGGATTCGCGCGTGAGGTGCACCGTGCGCTCGGCGACGACGTCTCCGGTTCCGACCATGATCAGCCCTCCCCCACCAGCAGCACCGACGTCGCCGTGACGACGTGGGCGCCTGCGGCATCCGTGATCTCGGCGTCGCTGGTCACCATCGCGTTGCCGCCGATGGTGCGGATGCCCGTCACCGAGAGCTGCGCCGTGAGCTCGTCGCCCGCGACGATCGGCCGCGAGTAGCGGAACCGCTGCTCGGCGTGCAGCACACGCGACAGCTCGATGCCCGAGTCGGGCTCGGCGAGCAGCTGCTGCAGCGTGAGGTCCTGCACGACCATCGCGAAGGTGGGCGGCGCGACGACGTCGGCGTAGCCCAGTTCGCGCGCGGCGGTGGGATCGGTGTGCTGGGGGTCGTCGGCGAAGACCGCGCGCGCGAACTCGCGCACTTTCTCACGGCCCACGAGGTAGGACTCGGTCGGCGGGAAGACACGGCCGACCAGCTCGGGGTTCACTGGCACCGTGCCATCCTAACCGGGGCCGATCTCAGCGCTTGCGGCCCCGGATCGCGCGGATGGCCATCTGCACGGCGATGACTGTGAGAAACGCGGCGAACAGCACGTTGCCGACGAAGGGGTCGACGATCGTCGCGAGCCACGCTCCGAGCGCGGTCGTGGTGCACGCGGCGACGCCGATGAGCGCCGCCGCGACGAGGTCGACGTTCTTGCGCCGCACGTTGCCGACGGTGCCCGAGATCGCGGTCGGGATCATCATGAGCAGCGACGTCCCCTTCGCGATGAGGTCGCTCGTGCCGAAGAGCAGCAGAAGCGCGGGCACCACGATCACGCCGCCGCCCACTCCGAGCAGGCCTGCGAGCGTGCCGGTGACGACACCCAGCACGATCAGTCCGATGACCGAGAGCACCGTGATCGGCAGTCCGGCGTCGCGTGACGGGATCACGACGAAGAGGCTCACGATCACGACGGCGAGGAAGCCCACGAATCCCCAGCGCAGCGCGGTGATCGGCATCCGCGGCAGCAGCCACGTGCCGATCTGGGCCCCGATGACGGCGCCGAGGGCAAGGATGAGCGCGGGGATCCACGCGACCGAATCGTGGATCCCGTACGAGATGACGCCGACGGTCGCCGTGGGCACGATCGCGGCGAGCGAGGTGCCGGCGGCCAGCCTTTGGTCGAATCCCAGCAGCAGCACGAGCAGGGGCACGATCACGGTGCCGCCGCCGACGCCGAACAGGCCCGACATCAGGCCCGCGATCAGGCCGATCGCGAGGGCGATGAGGACGAACCGCGCGTCGCGGCGGGCGGTGGTCTCAGGCAACGGCTAGTCCACCGTCAGGTCGTCGATCACCCAGGCGTCGTCGACTTCGATGACGGTGTACTCGTAGCGATCCTCGTAGTCGACCGACTCTTCCGTGGGGTTGCCGTCCTGGTCGAACATGCCCGAGTACGTCTCACTCGTCGACACGGTGTAGACGCCGTCCGCCGACTGCACGTCGACGACGTTCAGGGTGTACCCGTCGACGATCTCGTCCCAGGCACCCGCCTCGGACACGAACGTCTCGCAGTCGACCATCCC
>JAUHVN010000222.1 GCA_030425055.1 Actinomycetes bacterium
CGTGCGTGGAGGGGAGCAATGCAACCCGCACCGACGTTGCCGGGCGGGCCGCCTGCAGGGTCAGGCCGCGTTCGCGACCTCGGTGTCGGCCTCAGGCGTCTCGGTCTCAATATCCTCGACCGGTTCGACGCCCGCCGTCTGCATCACCGCGCGCGCCGCGGGATCGGGCAGCACCCCGAGCGCCGACTGGGCCGCCTCGATCGCGGGGTTGCCGTGCGCCTCGAGCCCCACGGCGTCGACGACCGCGTCCGCGCCTCGCCCGTCGGTCAGGTCGCGCAGCTCGTCGACGACGTCGTCGGTCAGGTCGAAGGCGTCGACGCCGTGCCGCTCCGCCATCTCGCGACGTACCGCCTCGGGGTCGACCGCGAGCACGCGCAGGCCGCGGTCGACGCCGATCCGCGCCGCGAACTGGCCGACCGGCCCGAGACCCATCACCACGAGCGTTCCGCCCTCGGGCACGTCGGCATACTCGACGCCCTGCCACGCCGTCGGCAGGATGTCGCTGAGGAACAGGTAGCGGTCGTCGGGCAGGTCGTCGCCGACGCGGATGTGGTTGTAGTCGGCCAGCGGCACCCGCAGGTACTCGGCCTGCCCGCCCGGCACCTGGCCGTACAGCTTCGTATAGCCGAACAGCGCGGCGCCGCTGCCGTACTCGGTCACCTGTGTGGTCTCGCACTGTGACTGCAGTCCGCGCCGGCACATGAAGCAGTGGCCGCACGCGATGTTGAATGGGACGACCACCCGGTCTCCGACCGCGAGCGCGGTGACGTCGCTGCCGACCTCGACGACGACGCCCATCGGCTCATGGCCGAGGATGTCACCGGCGTCAAGGAAAGGTCCGAGCAGTTCGTAGAGATGCAGATCGGAGCCGCAGATCGCCGTCGACGTCACGCGGATGATCGCGTCCGTCGGCTCGACGATGAACGGATCGGGAACCGTCTCCACCGAGACGCTCCGCTTGCCCTGCCAGGTCAATGCCTTCATCGTGTGTCTCGCTTCCTGTCGTGTCGACGTCACGCAACCGCCAAGCTAGGCGCGCGAGACGGATGCGGCGCGGGGGTGGTCACCGCTGCGGACTGCGCGTATCCTGCGGCATCCGCTTCGACCGCCTGTCAACCCCTCGCGTCGAGGATCGGCACCGGGCAGGCTCGGACGAGCGGGCGACCTCCGCCCGAGACGGGAGATGCACGATGGATCGTGAAGACGCCACGACGGATGCCACGAACGACGGCTATGACGCCGGCAGCGGCGACCCGGGCGATGACCGCGCCCATCTCCAGCATCAGGCGCCCGCTCAGCTCGACGAAGACGCCATCGCCGAGCACGCCGACGAAACGGGCGACGACGAACGCACGGCAGGACAGCAGATCTAGTCGACCGTGACATCGGGCGTCACGCCTCTCGCGGCGGCTCCCATCGAACCGCTACGTTGAGCGACATGACAACTCCCCCGCCGGCTGAGACCGAGCGCTACAACGTCCTCTCGATCGTCGCGATCGTCACCGTGTGGTTCGCGGGCATCCTCGGCCTCATCTTCGGCTACATCGCCCTGTCGCAGATCAAGCGCACCGGCGAGAAGGGTCGCGGGCTCGCCCTCGCCGCCGTCATCATCGGCTGGATCGCGCTCGCCTTCGCGCTGATCTACATCATCATCCTGGTCGCGCTCATCATTCCAGCGGCGACGCAAGCCGGCTGACGCGCGCGCACCGTTGATGCGGCGTGGGTCGCTGGGACCCACGCCGCAGGCGCCGTCAGTCGGCGGCGTGGCCTCCCGCGTGGTCGCCCCCGCGATGGTCGTCGTCGGTCTCGCCGGTGACGACGTCGCCTTCGGGCTCGGGCACGTCGTAGGCGTTGACGCGACCGAGGTCTCCGGGCTCGATGTCACGGATGTCGGGCTTGTCGTCGGGGGTGGTCTCTTCGCGGTCCATGCCCGCCACGATGCCGCATCCCTCTGCCGACGCGAAGGGCCTTGACAGGACGGGTCAGCGGGATGCCGCAAGGCGGCCGAGCGCGCCGGCGCGCGCGACGATCACCTGCAGCACGATGAGAAGGGTCAGCGCGACCGAAGCCCCCGTCGAAGCCCTCCTCGGGCCTCACCCCCTTGCGGCCGACCGAGGACGGGTCTACATTGTGGCGCGCGAGCGACCGTAAGTTGCGCTACCGCCGGGGGACGTTGTCGGGCGTACGGGTCGCAGATGGGACCTGGGGGGTCATGTCCATACGCACGCGCACGATTTCGTCCACCCTCGGAGCCGCTCTGGTGGCTTCACTGGCGCTGTGGGGCCTCGCCCCGCCGGCGCTCGCGCAATCCGAGGATCCGCCACCGAACCCGGCCGATCCGGCCACCGGGCGGGTGGTCGCCGATCCGACGGCGGGCCCGCTCACCGATCCGGCCAAGGGCGCACCCGCCGACATCGCGGTCGACTACCTCGCCGCCTACACCGGGGCTGTCGGCCTGCGTTCGGCGCAGGTGAGCGAGCTGTACGTCGAGAAGACGCTGGCCCTGAGCACGGGCGCCACGGCGGTGCACGTCGGCCAGCGGGTCGACGGCATCCGCGTGAAGGACGCGGTGATGACGGTCGTCGTCGCCGAAGACGGCAGTGTGTCGTCGGTCGCGGGCTTCCTCGTGTCGGCCACGGGTGGCGACGCGTCCGCCGATCTCACGGCGAAGGACGCATTGGATGCCGCGGCCGAGGCACAGGGCGCAGAACCCAGTCGCGAGCTGATCGAGGCCGACACGAAGGCCGCCGAGGAGCGGGCCTACGAGAACGTGTACGCCGAGAACCTCACCGAGGCCAACGACGTCACCGCCGAGCTGGTGTGGTTCCCGCGGGACGGCGGGAAGAGCCTCCAGCTGGCATGGCTCACCGACATCGAGTCGTCGGGCACGGCCTGGTTCGAGACCGTGGTCGACGCCGAGACCGGCGCGATCATCCAGCAGCAGAGCCGATACGCGCACGCGGGCCCCGAGGGCAACGTCATCCAGGAGGAGCACCCCGAAGCGGCCGGCGCTGCGCAGCAGATCACGCCGTTCACCGGGCTCGACGGCTCGTGGGTCGACGACCGCACGACCAGCGGCAACAACGTCAACGCGTACCTCGACCGCAATGACGACGACGCCAACAACGAGTACCAGCCGCAGACGCCCGCCTCAGGCGACCCGGAGTACCAGCACTTCGACTACGCGTTCACGGACACCTGGCGCACGACCGCCGACGTGACATCGGTGGCGGCGCTCGACGCCGACCGCGACGCCACCATCACGCAGCTGTTCTACTACACGAACGTCATGCACGACTGGCTGTACGGGCACGGCTTCGACGAGGCGAGCGGCAACTTCCAGGTCGACAACTTCGGCCGCGGCGGCAGCGGGGGCGACCCCGTGCTCGCCGAGGCGCAGGACGGCTGGGACTTCGGCTGCGTCGACGACAACGGCACGCCGGGCGACAATTCGGACGACTTCGCGATCCGCTGCCTCAACAACGCGAACTTCGGCACGCCCGCCGACGGTGCGAGCCCCCGCATGCAGATGTACATGTGGGCGCCCGGGCGCCCCTTCCGCGACGGCAGCATGGACGGCGACGTCATCGCCCACGAGTACGGGCACGGTGTGTCGAGCCGCCTCGTCGGCGGCGGCAACCTCGGCTACAACGACCTCGATCAGCGCGGCGCCCTCGGCGAGGGCTGGAGTGACGTGATCTCGTTCCTGAAGTGGGACGACGCAGTGGTCGGCGAGTACGTCACCGGCGACCAGGTCAACGGCATCCGTTCGGTCGGCTACGACATCTCGACCCGGTCGTACCAGTCGTACAACACGGGCTCGTCGACGGGCCACGGCAACGGCGAGATCTGGGCCGCGACGATCTACGACATCCGCACCCAGTTCCCCGGAGGCGCCGAGGCGCTGGCGACGCTCGTGCTCGACGGCATGAAGGCGACGCCCGCGAACCCGACCTACATCGATGCGCGCAACGCGCTGCTCACCGCCGACGGCGGTGCCAACGCGTGCCTCATCTGGTCGGCCTTCGCGGGTCGCGACCTGGGCACCGGCTCGACCGGTGGCCTCGACACCGTGCCGACGGCGAGCGACGACGTGCCGCCCGAGTGCGTGCCGACGGCCGACGCCGACGGTCCGTACGAGACGATCGAGGGCACCGATGTCGCCCTCGACGGCAGCGGCAGCATCACGGGCACCGACCCGAGCACGGGCGCGATCGTGTCGCTCGAGTGGGACCTCGACGACGACGGTCAGTACGACGACGCCACCGGCGTGACGCCCATGTTCACGACGGTCGGACAGGACGGCGTGTACCCGATCGGGCTGCGCGTCACCGACGAGTTCGGCCAGACGTCGACCGACACCTCGACGGTGACGGTCGCCAACGTCGCGCCCGTCGTCACGATCGATGCGATCACGCCGATCGACGAGTTCGGCACGGTCACGGTCAGCGGAGTGGTCACCGATCCCGGCTGGCTCGACCCGCTGACCGCGACGATCGACTTCGACGACGGCGCGGGCGCGGTCGCGCTGAGCGGCACGCTCGAGAACGTGCGTCCGAACGCGACGCTCACCTTCTCGGTCGACCACCAGTACGGCGACGACGGCACGTTCACCGTCGAGGTGTGCGCCGCCGACGACGACACGACCGACAACTGCTCGACGTCGCCCGCCGTCGTCGCCAACGTCGACCCGACCGCGACGATCGACACGTCGGCGGAAGAGGTCTACGACGGCGTGAGCGCCTTCATCCTCGAGGCGGGCGAGGAGCTGACGGTGCCGGCGAACGCGACCGACCCGGGCAGCGACGATCTCACGATCGAGTGGGACTGGGGCGACGGCACCACATCGTCCGAGACCTCGCTGGTGAACCCGCCGGCGGCCGATCCGCTGAAGTCGCCGAGCGTGCAGCCGCGCGACGTCGACCTCGAGTCGGCGCACACCTACGCGGATGCCTGCCTCTACGAGCTGGGCGTCACCACGACCGACGACGACGGCGGGGTCTCCG
>JAUHVN010000223.1 GCA_030425055.1 Actinomycetes bacterium
CGGCCGAGCCCGTTCTACATCCTCGACGAGGTCGAGGCGGCCCTCGACGACGCCAACCTCGGCCGTCTGCTCGGCGTGTTCGAGCAGCTGCGCGAATCGAGCCAGCTGATCGTCATCACGCACCAGAAGCGCACGATGGAGATCGCCGATGCCCTCTACGGCGTCTCGATGCGCCAGGACGGCGTCTCGGCGGTGGTCGGTCAGCGCCTCGCCGAGCGCGCGGCGAGCTGACCGCCCCGTACGCTGGAACCATGGCTGAGAGCTCCTGGTCGCTGGGTCGCGCGCTGCGCGGCGTGTTCGTCAAGCCGACGATCGATGAGACGACGTGGGAAGACCTCGAGACCGCGCTGCTCACCGCCGACTTCGGCCCCGACATCACCGAGCGGATCGTCGACGAGCTGCGCGACAAGGTCGAGCGCTTCCGCACGACCGATCCGCGCGACCTGCAGCGGATGCTGGTCGAGACGCTCGAGGAGCACTTCGCGAAGTTCGACACGACGCTTCGGCTCACCGAGCGACCCGCAGTCGTTCTCGTCGTCGGCGTCAACGGCGTCGGCAAGACCACGACGATCGGCAAGTTCGCGAAGTTCCTCCAGCGCTATGGCCGTTCCGTCGTCGTCGGCGCCGCCGACACCTTCCGCGCCGCCGCGGTCGACCAGCTCGCGACGTGGGCAGAACGGGGCGGCGCGACGATCGTGCGCCCCGAGCGCGAGGGCCAGGACCCGGCATCCGTCGCGTTCCAGACGATCAGTCACGCGATCGAGACGGGCACCGAGATCGTGCTCGTCGACACCGCGGGCCGCTTGCACACCAAGGGCGGGCTCATGGACGAGCTGACCAAGATCCGGCGCGTGATCGAGAAGCAGGCGCCGATCAGCGAGGTGCTGCTCGTCCTCGACGCGACGACCGGTCAGAACGGCGTGATGCAGGCGGAGGCCTTCCTGCAGCATGCGGGCGTCACCGGCCTCGTCATCACGAAGCTCGACGGCTCGGCCAAGGGTGGGTTCGTGCTCGCGGTGCAGGAGCGCACCGGCATCCCCGTCAAACTCCTGGGTCAGGGCGAGGGCATCGGCGACCTCACGGGCTTCACTCCGCACGTGTTCGCCGCCGCGCTCGTCGGCTGACACCCGTCGGTCGGCACGACATCGGCGTGCCGGGACTACCGTCCCGCGCCGAGCGCTGGTTTCATGGGGGCATGGCGATCGAGCACGACTTCTTCGGACTGCTGGAGTCCGGCCCGGACGGCTCGATCTTCTGGTCCGAGAACGTCGAGCTCGGCGACCAGTCGGTCACCGTCGATCTCACCGCGCCCGATCAGGACGACATCGCCCCGGCGGCGCTCGATGTCGCCGCCGGGCTGATCTCGTCGCTCGAGGAGATCGACCGGTCGGCCCGCAATGCCATGGTGGGCGAACTCGACGACCGCACGAGCGAGGTGACCGAGTACATCCTCCAGCAGCAGGAGGATCTCGGCGAGGAGATCGACGACATGCTCGTCGACGTCTCGGGCGACCTGCACATCGACGTCATCCGATCGCTGCAGCTGATGAGCATGACGATCCTGGCCGATGAGCACGGCTCGAACGACCCCTTCGTCGTGCTCGAGTACGCGCTCGATCCGGATGCCACCGACGACGTGCTGCTGGTGAACCTCGACTCCGACGGCGACGTGCTGTCGGTGACCTCGGCGGACTAGCGCGAGATCTCCTCACACCGCCTGAGCGTGTCTCGATACACGCCCTTCGGGCGCACTCGACAACCGGGTTCGCTCAGCCGGTTCACACCGCCTGAGCGAACCCCTTCTCGACGCGTACGTCCTCCGCGATGTGGGCGAGGTGCGGCGGGATCTCGCGGCCCTTCGAGATCATCGACTGCGCCCACAGCCGGCCGGCGCGGTACGACGAGCGCACGAGGGGGCCCGCGAGCACGCCGAGGAAGCCGATGCGCTCGGCCTCGTCCTTGAACTCGACGAACTCCTGTGGCTTGACCCAGCGCGCCACCGGCAGATGCCGGGGGGAGGGGCGCAGGTACTGCGTGATCGTGATGATGTCGGTGCCCGCGTCGTGGAGGTCCTGCAGCGCCTGCACGACCTCGTCGGGCTCTTCGCCCATGCCGAGGATGAGGTTGGACTTCGTGATGAGGCCCGCCGCGCGAGCCTGCGTGAGCACGTCGAGCGAGCGCTCGTAGCGGAAGGCGGGGCGGATCCGCTTGAAGATCCGCGGAACCGTCTCGACGTTGTGCGCGAACACCTCGGGGCGGCTGTCGAAGACCTCGTCGAGCAGGGTCGCGTCGCCGTTGAAATCGGTCGCGAGGATCTCCACGCCTGTGTTCCGGTTGCGGGCATGGATCGCGCGCACCGTCTCGGCGTGCAGCCAGGCGCCGCCGTCGGGCAGGTCGTCGCGCGCGACGCCGGTGACCGTCGCGTAGCGCAGCTGCATGCGCTCGACGCTCTCGGCGACGCGACGCGGCTCGTCGGTGTCGTAGTCGGCGGGCTTGCCGGTGTCGATCTGGCAGAAGTCGCATCGGCGCGTGCACTGCGAGCCGCCGATCAGGAACGTCGCCTCGCGGTCCTCCCAGCACTCGTAGATGTTGGGGCAGCCCGCTTCCTGGCAGACCGTGTGCAGCTCTTCGGACTTCACCAGGGAGTGCAGCGCCTGGTACTCGGGTCCCATCTTCGCCTTCGTTCGGATCCACTCCGGCTTGCGCTCGATGGGCGTCTGCGCATTGCGCACCTCGAGCCGCAGCAGCTTGCGGCCGCCCGGCGTCGACCCGGATGCCGCGGGCGTCGCGCAGCCGCTCATGCGGGCACCCCCGCGAACTCGGCCTCGAACACGCGGCTGACGGTCGGCAGCACGTCGTCGACGCCGACGTCGTGGCCGACGACCTCGCTGACCGTGGTGACCCCGGCATCCGTGATCCCGCACGGGATGATGCCGCGGAAGGCCGCGAGCGAGTTGTCGCAATTGACCGCGAAGCCGTGCATCGTGACGCCGCGCTCGACGCGCACGCCGATCGCCGCGACCTTGTCTTCGGAGAGCGGGCGGCGCACCCACACGCCGCTGCGGCCGTCGACCTGGTAGCCGTCGACACCGTGCTCGGCGAGAGCGGCGATGAGCAGGCGCTCGAGCCGACGCACGTGGGCCACCACGTCGATCGGCTCGACCAGGCGCACGATCGGGTAGCCGACGAGCTGACCGGGACCGTGCCATGTGATCTTTCCGCCGCGGTCGACGTCGACCACCGGCGTGCCGTCGGTCGGGCGCTCGTGGGCTTCGGTGCGCTTGCCGGCCGTGTACACGGCCTCGTGCTCGAGCAGCAGCAGCGTGTCGGGCCGCGTGCCGTCGACGACCTCGGCGTGCACGCGCCGTTGCAGCGCCCAGCCGTCGAGGTAGGGCACGGGTGCGGGGGAGAGCCCGACCGTGGTGATCTCGAACATGGCGTCCCTTCCGAGGTCGTCGAATCGCATTTCTGGATGCCGTCCAACAATAACCCCTCACGACTGCGGCCGCGTGCGCCGCGGCCATAGGCTGGATCGATGGCCCCAGCGATCGGACGTCCCCGCGCATCGTCGCGCGAAACCCTGGCGGAAGCGGCGTGCGAGCTCTTCCTCGAGAGAGGGTTCGAGGCCACGTCGGTCGCCGACATCGCCTCGCGCGCCGGGGTCAGCCGATCGAGCTTCTTCAACTACTTCGAGTCGAAGTCCGCCGTCCTCTGGGCGGGCCTCGACGAGCGGCTCGCCGACGTCGAACAGCAGCTCGCCCTTGACGACGAACCGGATGCCGCGCGTGCGGTGCGCGTCGTCCTCCTCGCCCTCGCCGACGGGTTCGCCCCCGACAGCCTGGCGCTCGGCATCGTGAACGCCGCAGCCATGGGGCTCGAGGACGACCTCGAGCGCGAAGCCGCCCTGCGGCGGGCGCGTGTGGCCCGCGCGGTCGCGGGCCGACTCGAGCGCGGCGGCGCCGACCGCCTGCACGCCGACGTGGCCGGCGCGGCGTGGGGCGGCGCCGTGCTCTCGGCCGTCGAGGCGTGGGCGCACGACGGCGCGGGCCGCACGTCGCTGTCGCGGTTCCTCGCGATGGCGGGGGAGTCCGCGGGCCTCGTGTCGGGTGCTCCGCCGATGGGAGAGGTGCGGCAGCTGCGCGTGGTGGTGCAGGCATCCGCGTTCGATCAGACGCTCGCGTTCTACCGCGACGTCGTCGGGATGCCGCAGGCCGAGGCCTACGAGGCCGACGGGGGAGCCCGCGTCGCGATCCTCTCGGCGGGGCGCGCCACTCTCGAGATCGCCAACCTCGAGCAGGTCTCGTTCATCGACCGAGTCGAGACGGACGGCGACGCACCGAGCGACCCGATCCGTCTCGCGCTCGAGGTCGACGACACGGATGCCGCGGTCGCACGCCTCGATGAAGGCGGCGCGGTGGTGGAGGCATCCGCTCGCCTCACACCGTGGGACTCGGTCAACGCTCGGCTGCGCGGGCCGGCCGGCCTGCAGCTCACGCTGTTCCAGGAGCTCGGCGGGGGTCCGAGCGTGCTCCCGTAGAATCGGGGGATCATGGCGACTTTCGGCACTCTTTCCGACCGGCTCACCGAGACCTTCCGCAACCTCCGCACCAAGGGCAAGCTCACGCCCGCGGACGTCGACGGCACCGTCCGCGAGATCCGGCGGGCCCTGCTCGACGCGGACGTCGCGCTCGTCGTCGTCAAGGACTTCACCGCGAAGGTGCGCGAGCGTGCGCTCGGCGACGAGGTCAACCGGGCCCTCAACCCGGCGCAGCAGGTCGTGCAGATCGTCAACGAGGAGCTCGTCGCGATCCTCGGCGGCCAGCAGCGCCGTCTGCAGTTCGCGAAGAACCCGCCGACCGTGATCATGCTCGCGGGACTGCAGGGCTCGGGCAAGACGACGTTCGCGGGCAAGCTCGCGCACCAGCTCGAGAAGGACGGTCACACGCCGCTCCTGATCGCCGCCGACCTGCAGCGCCCCAACGCCGTG
>JAUHVN010000224.1 GCA_030425055.1 Actinomycetes bacterium
CATCGTCGAGAATGCTGGCGAGAACCCCGTACGTGCGGATGACGACGGTCGCGCCGGACAAGCGCTTGAGTTCGGCTACCCACGCCCTCACCTCGGTGAAGACGATGTCCGACACTGGCCAACGGCCCCACTTCGGTTGCACACGCAGTCGCCACGCCGTCTCGACCGGCGCGAAGGACGACGGCTTCATCGAAGACCTCTTGGCGTCGAGCCAGACCTGCCCCAACTGATCGACGCGGGTCTTCGCTGCCTGGGGATCGAGGAAGCTACCCTGCCGTCGTGCAGACTCCACCTCGAACAGGAAGGACTCGGCTTCACGCTTCGTTCGGAATCCACGCTTGGCTCCTTGGGAGCCGTCGGGCTTCTTGTAGCGAACGAGGTAACGCCTGCCGCGCGCGCTCTGATAGCCGTGAACGCTACCCATTCGCCTGGCGGCCGACGATGTACGTCATCCCGTTCAGGCGTCCTTCTGCGCGAGCCTTCTTGATCCAATCGGAGGCGGTGCGGTGGGGAACTCCCAGCTCGAGCTGCACGGCTTTGACCGGGGGGCGTCCGGCAAGCGCTGCTGAACCATAGAGAATCTCGATCGCCTCCATACGGGCATCCTTCGTGCCGCGCTTAACGACGTCCTCGGCGAGCCAGTGCGGCAAAATCCGGCCTTCAGTGCTGCTCAACTCGGACACTGTCATCCACGTCGCCGTCGGGTCGTCCTCGTCGTCCAGCGTGAGCGCAATGCACTGAGGCGCGGCGCTCTGCACGATCGGCTGGATCGGGATCTGGCGAAGAGCGATGTTGTTCACTTCCACGCCTTCACGTGTGACGCGGTTGGTCACGCTGGTAACCAGATAGCGTCCAGCGTCTTCGCTGTAGCGAGCTTCGAGTGTTGTCTCGACGCCGCTCTCCGCGTCGCTCCATGTCGCTACGAACGCGGGGGAGATGCGCAACGCGGACCCGACGGGTGTCGTGGCTGCCTGCCACGACATGGGACGGCCATCGAGTGTGCGCACGTCGACCTTCACCTCCTCAGTTTGTCAGACCGCGTTGCGTATTCGCAGATTCGCTCTTGTGCTAAGTATGAATAAATGCTCTACTCATGTCAAACGATGCTTCGGATGTGCAGAGGAGTAGAACGATGGAGCAGATTCAGATCCCGGTTGCCGTCGAGACGCACCGGTTCATCACCCCGAGGGAGGCCGCCGATATCTGTGGAGTGACGACGAACGTCCTCGCTCTCTGGCGGCACCACCGTCGAGGACCCCGCTACTGGAAGGTTGGTCGGAACGTGCGCTACGACTTCGAAGAGACGCATGCCTGGGTCAACTCGAATGTTCGTGAGTGCAACCCGACTGTCGAGGGCATGTACCGGCGATGATCTCGGTGACCGTGTACTCGACCGGGCCGGCATGCCAGCGCTGTCGCCTCACGTGTCGCTGCCTCGAGGGTGCTGGCATCCCGTTCACGGTTGTCGACCTGAGGGATGCGGAGACCGCTGCGGCGCGCGACTATCTCACCGACGAACTCGGTTACGGCGAAGCGCCCGTCGTGGTCGTGGACGATGAGCCTGAGCACCATTGGTCCGGGTTCCGTCCCGATCTCATTCAGCGGCTCGCGACTCGGATCGGCATGGCCCCGTGAGCGAGTCGGAGTCGCTGGCGGAGGCCGCAGAGCGCATTCGTCGGGCAGTCCCCATCGGCGGTTCAACGGCGACGAACGAGGAGTGTGCACTCCGGCAGGACCTCGTCGACGCTGCGTTGCGTGATCGGCACGTTGTCGCGGGTGCGAGTGCGTGGCACACCGCGCAGCTTGTTGACGGTCGAGTCGTCGGCGTCTTCGCGAACTCGGCTGAGGAAGCCGAGCTTGAGTTGTCGATCTGGTGGGCGAGCTCGTGTCATTGGGTCGTCGAAGATCCCGAGTGCCGGGTTCTCGACGAGTACCGAGTCGTGGGGCGCGCAGGCTCCGCGCAACGACGATTCCCACTCAGGTCGCCGCGTACACCACGGGATCACTTCGCCCCCGCGGCCTCCCTCCTCGACGACCCGGTCGTTCAAGACCGCGGCGTTGGCAGCAGTCTCCGGTTGGTGTGAGCGGTGGAGCCTGAGGAGACGCCGCGCGAGGACCGCAGTGCGGACGAGGCCCGTCGGCGGCGCGAGCGTGACTACAACCGCGGGTGGGCGCAACGGAACCCCGACAAGGTCGCTGATTACCGTCGGCGCTACCTCGAGTCGCACCGCCAGGAGCACCGCGATCGCGAACGCATCCGCTCTGCCAAGAAGCGCAAGCAGGAGCGCGAGGCGGAGCGGCGCCGTGTAGTCGCTCGAGAGCGCTATGCGGCCGACCCCGCGACAGCGCGCGCATACCAACGCGAGCGGCGCATCGCCCAGCGCGCTGCCGACCCCGTCGGCTACCGCGAAGCGAAGCGACAGCGCAACAAGCGCTGGTGGGATCGGCATCGCGACGAGCAGAACGAGAAGCTGCGCGAGAAGCACCGCGCCAACCCGGAGGTCAAGCGTGCCGCGGCAGAGCGGTACTACGCCGAGCATGGCGACGAGGTACGCGCGCGGCGGCGAGCCTACTACTGGGCGAACAGAGAGAAGCAGCTCGAGGCCCAGCGGCGTTGGCGCGCTCGCGAGAAGCGCAGAATCGAGCTCGGGCTGCCACCACGACGGCTTCATCGCGTCAGTGCCCCAGATCGACGTGCGAACGCCGCAGCCGCCGAGGAGTTCTTCACCCGTACGCGCACGAGTCGAGAGATCAACAACATGCCACGCGACCCACGGACCCACCCAGAGGACATCGCCCGCTGGGAACGGGACTGCGAGCGGGCGCGCGCTGCCTTCGCGTACGCGCACAGCGAGGAGCCCGTCCGGCCGCTGGCCCGCTACGGACCCCGCGAGCACAAGCGGAGCGCGGCGAAGGAGAAACGAGAGTCAGCGCAGGCAGCCGAGGATGCCCGGCTCGACGCGATCGCCCGCGCGATCAACGACCAACTGCGGACGCAGCCCCGATCGAGGACGATCTGCTCCGAGTCCACCGCAACGGAACCGATCCAGGAAGCAAGGCCACGAGGAGTGTCAAGATGAACAACGCAACCGCATGGGAGGACACGATGATCGACGTGAGGGACGCCGACGAGGTGATCTACCGAGTCTCAGTTGCGGCCTTCGCCCACTATCCCGAGAAATCGAACGCAGAACCCGGGTACACAATCGACGAGGACGTCGACTGGGCGATCGAACCGGTGCGTGCCCTCGGTCCAGACGCACTCCAGCCGTTGCGTGCTCGCGTGCGGGAAGCGATCGAGCACGCCTTCACGATGGACCGGCAAGCGTTCATCCACGAGGTGCGATCGCTCGCGACCGAGTAGCCGTCACGCGCGATCTCTCAGAGCCGAGCTGCTCCCTCTCTCCGACGGCGAGAGTGTAGCGGGGCGGGGACGACTCCGTTCCTGTCGCTCGCTATTTGCAGACTCCGCTCTCCGCTGCGCTCCGAGCTCCGCTTATCAACCGCTCGCTCGGGCACTGCGTCGACCCCGTCCCGCGACGATCAGCCGATTGTCGGAGCGAGGATGAAGTCCGATCGGGACGTCTGGAAGCCACGACCTAGCGGGACAGACCGCGCGAGGCCTCTGCGGCTTGGGGCTCGACAACAGGAGCTGGGGCAGCCAAGAACGCGGATGCCTCTCGACGAAGCTCTGCCAGCTCGCCGCCGAGCCGCGCCTCCTGTTCCACGAAGAATGAAGAACCCCGGCGGACGTCAAGGCGAGGAAGCACGTCGGTGAGCGCGAGTTCATGCAGCTCGATCAGCACGTCGACGACTGGCGGAGCCTGCTCGCGCCCATCGCGGGTGTATTCGGTCACACGGCGCAGCTCGCCGAACCACTCGGCCGCCTCCAGCGTCGACATCGGCGCGCTCTCGATGGAGTCGAGTGCGTTGATCGCACCGACGTAGCCGTCCTCGCGCGTCGCGGTGAACAACGTGCGGCGATCACGCCCAACAACCGTCAGCCGATCCACGGGTGTCGTCGCCTCAGCATCTCGGACCAGCGCCTGCGTACCTACCCAGCCTCGCGCGTGAGTATCGCGATCGGTGAACCCTGCCGGCAGCCCCCGACGCCGCAACTCCAGGAAGCGAGACGCGGTCGTCAAGAGACTGTCGGCGCGCCGGGAACCCACGACGACGACGTGGGACACAAAGCCGGCCTCTCGGAACCCGTCAGCGGTACCGAATACTGCGCTGGGATTGCTGAAGGAGCCCTCTACGATCACGGAACGTCGTGTTGCTCGCGCCTCGTCGAGAGCATCGGACATCCACCGCCTGACAAGTGGAGCGAGCTCGGACTGAGCCTCGAACGGCCGCCAGCGACGCGAGGGGTAGAACTCAGGATGAAAGACGGCAAGCGCCTCCGCGTCAATCACGGCCGGGCGCTTCTCTCGATCGACAAACGAGTCAAGTGCTGCAGATTTGCCGGCACCGGGCTGCCCAACCACGAACATGATTGTGGGTGATTCGGTGGACTCGCCGTGACTCTGACCGAAGACCAACGGGGAGATCGACTCCCAACTCACCTCGATCGGCGCGACGTCGGTCACGATATCTCCTCCAGCCGATCGAGAAGTCGCCGCGAGAGTTCGTCGATCGCCTCGGGGTCCCCAGGATCCACGGAGTGAACCTCATTGCGCCACGCAACCACTTCTGTCGCGGTCAACGATGGGCTGAGATCCGACGCGAGGAGGCGAGCGATCAAGGCGTTGCTGAGTTCGACGACGACGTCGAACGCCGTCACTTCTGACATGTGCCACCCGGCAGCCCGTTCAGGCATCAGGCCTCCCAGCTCGAGCCTACCGAGGGTCGGCGGTCGATTAGCGGCCGGGGCGTTCCAGTCCTGGTCCTACTCGCGTGTGCCCGACTGTGGCTTTCTCCCAGGGACTGAGTAGCTACCGCGCGCATAGGTCTG
>JAUHVN010000225.1 GCA_030425055.1 Actinomycetes bacterium
TTCAAGGTGAAGATCCCCGCCGGCGTCGCCGACGGACAGAAGATCCGGCTGCGCGGCCGGGGCCGCCCGAGTCCCGACGGCGGCGAGACAGGAGACATCGTCGTGGCCGTGACCGTTCGCCCCCACCCCGTCTTCACGCGGGACGGCCTCAACCTGCGCGTCACCGTGCCGGTGACCTTCACCGAGGCGGCGCTCGGGGCCACCATCGAGGTGCCGACGCTCGGTGGCGATCCCGTCAAGCTCCGCGTGGCGCCGGGCACCCCGTCGGGTCGCGTGCTGCGCGTCAAGGGCCGCGGCGTCGAGACCGCCAAGGGCACCGGCGACCTGCTCGCGGAAGTGCAGGTGGCCGTGCCCTCGCACCTGGATGACGCCGCCCGCGAGGCGCTCGAGCGCTATCACGAGCTGGAGCCGAAGGAGAACCCGCGCGCCGACCTGATGTCGCGCGCCCGTGGCTGAGAGGATGCCGGACATGGCCGACGACGAGATCGACGAGGACGCACCGATCCTCGCGATCGCCGCGGCCGCAGAGCTGTCGGGCATGCATCCGCAGACCCTGCGCCAGTACGACCGCATCGGACTGGTGGTGCCGGCGCGAACGCAGGGCGGCTCGCGACGCTACTCCCTGCAGCACGTCGCGCAGCTGCGTGAAGTGGCACGCCTCTCGGCCGACGGGATGGGCCTGCCGGCGATCGCGCGCATCATCGAGCTCGAGAACCGGGTGCGTGAGCTGCACAAGCGTGTCCGCGCGCTCGAAGAGCAGGTGCGCTCCGAGGTCGAGAGCCGGCCGGGCAGCCGCGTCTTCGCGGCCGGCGCCACGGGTGCGGTCATCACGCTCAAGCGCGGATCACGCGTGCGACGCGCGACCGAGGTCGTGCTGTGGCGCCCGCGCCCGCACGACGACGACGGCGGCCACTGACGGGTCACTCGTCGACGCCGCGATGGCGGCGGAACAGCTTCCAGTCCTCGGTGGCCTGACGGGCGTACATCCACGCCCACTCGAGGATCGCCTCGCCGGCCACGCGGCCGCCTCCGACGTACCCCGACAGCTCGGCGGCGTTCGGCGACTGGCCGTGCGCGCGGGCGAGCGTCGCCCCGCACGCCTCGGCGTACCAGCGGAAGGATGCGTCGTCGAGGGCATCGACGTCGAACCCGCCCTTCTTGTCGTGGAACTGGCGCACGTAGAAGGAGCGATCGGGTCCTCCTTCGGCGGGGGTGCCGAACACATGGCCGAGGAACGGGTCGGACACGGCCTGCAGGATGCGCTGCATCCCGACGACGCGACCGCCGTCGCCGTGTTCGGCGACGTAGTGGTCGAACTCGGGCGGCTGCGGCACCCGGCCGTACTGCACGAGCACGCTCGTGCCCGCCTCTTTCGCCTGGAGGATCAGCCCGTGCCCGTCGCCGTCCTGCATCGCGATCAGGTAGCACCGCGTGCCCACGCTCCCGACGCCCACGACGCGGCGCGCGAGATCGGCGAGGGCGTACCCTCGCAGCAGCATCCGGATGTCGATCTTCGTCGACAGTCGATACTCCTGCAACACGTCGAGCACCCTGGTCTGCACGTCGTCGCCCACGCGGGTCATCGTCGGCGGCGTCTCGACGAAGACCATGCGGCCGTCGTCGGTGTGCGTCGTGAGCTTGCGCTGCGCACGCTCGCCGGTGCGGCGCTCCGCGTCCTTCACGGCGGCGCGGATGGCGCGCTTGGTGGAGCGGTCCTCGGCGCGGGCCGCCGCGGTCGCGTCGTAGTGGTCGAAGTACCGCTCGACCGGCGTGCGCTGCGCGCCGTAGCGCAGGGCCCGTGCGTACGTCCGCACGGCCGCGAGTGCGGCATCCCGGATCACGCGCTCATCGCGCCCCACCTCCTGCCCCGCGAGCACCACGCTGGTGATGAGGCGCTTGACGTCCCACTCCCACGGCGCCCAGGCGGCTTCGTCGAAGTCGTTCAGGTCGAACGCCAGCGTGCGCTGCGGCGACGCGTACAGCCCGAAGTTCGCGACATGCGCGTCGCCGCACGAGGCGACCAGGATGCCGCTGTCGGGCGTTCGCGCGAGGTCGGCCGCCATGATCGCCGCCGTGCCCCGGAAGAACGCGAACGCGCTCGCGCCCATGCGCTCGGTGCGGATCGGAACCAGCTCGGTCACCCGCGAGACGTCCTGCGCGTCGAGGATGGCCATCGGATCCCGCGCGCCCGTGGGCGTCGCGGACAGCGACTCGCGGGGGAGCACGTCGCGCGCGGCGCGGCCCTCGGCGAGCTGCTGGGCCACCGTCGGCCGCGGCGTCCACGCCGCGGCGATCGGGCCCGCATCGATCGTCGTCATGCGGTCAGTGTGGCACCGCGGAATCCGCAGCGGAATCCCCGTTGTTTCGGGCTAGCATCAGGTGACCCCGAGGAGGGCGCATGGCCGAGGTCGAGCGCAAGAAGACCAAGAAGCGCGAGAAGTCCGTCACCGACATCGTCACGGTGTTCGTGCTCTCGATCACCGCCGTGCTGACCGCGTGGTGCGGCTTCGAGTCGTCGAAGTGGGGCGGCGAGATGTCGATCGCGTTCAGCCAGGCCTCGAGCGCCCGCATCCAGGCCGCCGCCGCGCAAGGTGAGGCGCGGGACGCACAGGGATACGACCTGGCGATCTACACGCAGTGGGTGCTCGCGGTCGCCGACGAAAGGCCCGCGCTCGCCGACTACATCGAGGAGCGGTTCACCCCGCACTTCGCGGTGGCCTTCGACGCGTGGGAGGCCGACGGCCGCGCCGAGAACGGGCCCTTCGCGCTCGAGGAGTACGTCCCGCCCGGGTCGGAGGAGGCCGCGGAGATGACCGAGCGCGCCGACGCGAAGTTCGCGGAGGCGCTCGAGAACAACCAGCGTGGCGACAACTACTCGCTGCTCACGGTGCTGTTCGCCCTCGTGCTGTTCCTGACCGCGATGTCGCAGCGCAACATGCCGACGTGGATCCGCCGTGTCCTTCTCGGACTCGCGATCGGTGTGGGCGCGGTCGGGCTGGTCATCATGTTCACCTTCCCGATCAAGATCTGACCGCCCGCGGCGGCTCCCGGGTTCCGGGGCCCGCGGTCGCTAATGTGCATGGCGTGACCACCTCGCCCGCCCGCACGTCCTCGCGGTTCGCCGCCGCCGCCGCACGAGAGTTCGACGGCACCACCGAGCGCAGCCTCGAGTCGCTCGCCCTGAGCGCCGGCGTGATCGGCTTCCTCGCGATCGGCCTCATCTCGCTGCCCGTCTTCGGGTTCGAGTCGGCCCCGATCTCGGGACCCGACTCGATCGGGCAGTACGCCGCCATCTCATCGGCCGTCTTCGCCGTGCTCGCGTTCGCCGCAGGCCGAGTCGTCGTCTTCCGTCGCGGCGACCGTCGTCGCCTCGGCATCCTCGACTACCTCGACATCGCCGCACTCGCCTTCGCCCACGGCGTGATCGCGCTGCTGAGCTGGACGCTCGTCGCGGTCATCCTCGAGCAGGCGTTCATCGGAGCGGTCGTGTTCCCGCTGTTCGTCGTGGTGCTGGGTGCGGCGGCGGCAGCGGTGACCGCCTACGTCTGCTTCTTCTCGGCGACGCACATGGACCTCACGCTGCTCGCGATCGTGCTGGCCGTCTTCCTCGCCGAGGGTGTGATCACGAGCATGCTCACCTCGAGCGACCCGCAGTGGTGGGAGCTCAACCTGTCGGCGCTCGGCATGCCGGGCGACGTGTCGTCGCTCGCTTTCAACCTCACGCTCATCGTCGCCGGGTTCATCGTCACCACGCTCGCCCGCTACGCCACCCTCGGAGTGCCGACGCCCAACCCGAAGGGGCTGCGCAACGTGCGCATCTCGCTCGTGGTCGTGGGCGTCTTCCTCGCGTGCGTCGGCATCTTCCACGTCGACGACTTCTTCGCCATCCACACCGGCGTCGCGTCGGGCATGGCGGTGGCCTACGGCGTGCTGACGATCAACCTGCCGAGGTGGATCCCGGGCCTGCCGCACACGTTCATCGTGCTCGGGTGGATCTTCATCGCCGTCGTCGTGCTGCTGGCGGTGTTCTTCGCCGTCGGGTACTACACGCTCACCGCGGTCGAACTCGTCGCCGGCATCCTCGTCTTCACCTGGATCATCCTGTTCATCCGCAACGCCGAGGCCCTGCGCGCCGACACCGCCGAGAAGAGCCCGTCATGACGATGGAGCGCTGGGAGCGGCTGACCTACTGGCCGCTGATCGTCGCCTCGGTCGTGTTCATCGTGGCGTACTCGTGGCAGGTCATCTTCGACATCGACGGAACCGCGTTCTCGATCGCACGAGCGCTGATGTTCCTCACCTGGATCGTCTTCGCCATCGACTACGTCGTGCGCCTGAGCCTCGCCAAGCCGCGCGGCCGGTGGTTCCGGCACCACATCTTCGACCTGCTGGTCGTCGTGCTGCCGGCTCTGCGCCCCCTGCGCCTGCTCAAGGCGATCACCGTGATCCACGCGCTCCAGCGCACTGCCGGCGCCGCACTGCGCAGCCGGCTCGCGATCTACGGCGCGGGCGCGGCGCTCATCCTCATCTGGATCTCGGCGCTCGCGGTCCTCGACGTCGAGCGGCCGGCGCCGGACGCCAACATCACCACCTTCGGCGACGCGGTGTGGTGGGCGTTCGTGACGATCACCACCGTCGGCTACGGCGACTTCTACCCGGTGACCGCGGGCGGGCGACTCATCGCGGTGCTGCTGATGTGCGGCGGTGTCGCGGTCGTGGGCGTCGTGACCGCGACCCTCGCATCGTGGGTCATCGAGCGGGCGACCGCGCACGCCGACAACGATGCCGCCGAGCCCGCCACCCGCGGGCAGGTGCGCGACCTCGCCGCCCAGATCGACGCGCTCGCCGGGCGGCTCGGCGGTCCCGCCGACCCGAAGCCGTAGCCTGAGCCCGTGGAACCCGCTCGCCCCGCGCTCTCGCCCGCGCTGCGCACCCTGCTCGGCCTCGCTGCG
>JAUHVN010000226.1 GCA_030425055.1 Actinomycetes bacterium
GTGGAACCTCGACCTGGGAGACATCGTGCCCGCCCTCTCGGTGCGCGACGCGAAGGTCGGCGAGGAGCCGGTCGAGATCCACCTCCCCCGCTTCGACGCTCCCGACGGCGCGGGCGCGGTGCTGCGGCGCGGCGTACCTGCGACGCGGGTCAACGGGGTACTGGTCACGACCGTGCTCGATCTGATGCTCGCCCAGTACGGGGTCGGCCGCGAGGGACTCCCCGGCGAGTGGCCCACGGGCTACGACGACGCGCAGACCCCCTACACGCCCGCCTGGCAGGAGGACATCACCGGCGTTCCCGCCGAGGCCTGCACCCGCATCGCACGCGAGTTCGCCGCAAACTCGATCGAGTCCGAGGGGCGCTCGATGATCATCATGGGCGCCGGGATCTGCCAGTGGTTCCACGGGGATGCCACCTACCGCGCGATCCTCGCGATGCTCATCCTCACCGGGGCGATGGGTCGCAACGGCGGGGGCTGGGCGCACTACGTCGGGCAGGAGAAATGCCGCCCGATCACGGGCTGGATCTCGCTCGCCAACGCACTGGACTGGGCCCGCCCCCCGCGCACCATGATCGGAACCGCCTACTGGTACATGCACACCGACCAGTGGCGCTTCGACGGGTACTCGGCCGATGCCCTGGCCTCGCCGCTGGCCGACGGCAACTTCGCCGGCATGCACACCGCCGACACGATCGCCCAGTCGGCGCGGCTCGGATGGATGCCGTTCTATCCCCAGTTCGACCGCAATCCGCTCGACCTCGCCGACCAGGCCGAGGCCGCCGTCGACGCCGGCGAGGCGAAGGATGCGGCATCCTTCGTCGTCGAGCAGCTGCAGAGCCGCGAGCTCGCGGCCGCCATCGAAGACGTCGATGCGCCCGAGAACTGGCCGCGCCTGCTCACGCTGTGGCGTTCGAACCTCATGGGCTCCAGCGCCAAGGGCAACGAGTACTTCCTGAAGTACCTCCTGGGCACCCACAACAACGTGATGGCCACCGACGAGGCATCCGTGCGGCCGAAAGACGTCGTATGGCGCGACGAGATCCCGGAGGGCAAGCTCGACCTGCTCGTGTCGGCCGACTTCCGCATGACCTCGACCACGCTGCTGTCGGACGTGGTCTTCCCTGCGGCGACCTGGTACGAGAAACACGACCTGTCGTCAACCGACATGCACCCGTTCGTGCACGCCTTCACCCCCGCGATCGATCCGCCGTGGGAGGCCAAGAGCGACTTCGACATGTTCCATGCCATCGCCCGCGAGTTCTCGGAGCTGGCCAAGACGCACCTCGGCACCCGCCGAGACCTGGTGTCGGTGCCGATGCAGCACGACACCCCGGGCGAGGTGTCGCAGCCCGGCGGAGTCGTGCGCGACTGGGCGCGCGGCGATGTCGAGCCGATCCCGGGCAAGACGATGCCGCAGTTCCTCGTCGTGGAACGCGACTACACGGCGATCGCCGACAAGCTGGGCACCGTCGGGCCGCTCGCCGATCGCCTCGGCTTCACCGTCAAGAACGTCACCTACGACGTGACGCACGAGGTCGAGAAGCTCGCGAAGCAGCACGGCGTCTACCCGAGCGGACCGGCGGCCGGCCGGGCGGCTATCGACACCGACGTCAATATGGCCGAGGCGATCCTGGCGTTCTCGGGCACGACGAACGGAGAGCTGGCCACGCAGGGGTTCCGCACCCTCGAGAAGCGGGTCGGCAAGCCGCTTGCCGATCTGGCGGAGGGCTCGGAGGAGAAGCGGATCACCTTCCCGATGACGCAGGCCGCACCACAGCCGGTGATCACCTCGCCGGAGTGGTCGGGCTCCGAGACCGGCGGTCGGCGATACGCGCCGTTCACGGTGAACATCGAACGCCTGAAGCCCTTCCACACGCTCACGGGGCGCATGCACTTCTACCTCGACCACGACTGGATGCGCGATCTCGGCGAGGCGATGCCGATCTACCGGCCGCCGCTGGACATGCACCGCCTGTTCGGCGAGCCGAAGCTCGGCCCGGACGGGCGACGACAGGTCGTCGTGCGCTACCTCACCCCGCACTCGAAGTGGTCGATCCATTCGGAGTACCAGGACAACCTGTTCATGCTCTCGCTGTCGCGCGGCGGTCCCACTGTGTGGATGAGTCCCGCCGACGCCGAGTCGATCGACGCGAAAGACAACGACTGGGTGGAGTGCCTGAACTCCAACGGCGTCCTCGTCGCGCGCGCGATCGTCTCGCACCGGATGCCGGAGGGCGTCGTCTACGTGCATC
Organism: Actinomycetes bacterium; assembly: GCA_030425055.1. Lineage (GTDB taxonomy): Bacteria > Actinomycetota > Actinomycetes > Actinomycetales > Microbacteriaceae > Microbacterium. The sequence goes on from JAUHVN010000226.1 coordinate 2,256, forward strand.
ACGCCCAGGAGCGCACGATCGACGTGCCCCGCTCCGAGGCGACCGGCCGACGCGGCGGCATCCACAACTCGGTCACCCGACTGCTGGTCAAGCCGACGCATCTGATCGGCGGCTACGCGCAGCTGTCGTACACGTTCAACTACCTCGGACCCACCGGGAATCAGCGCGACATGGTCGCGACCATCCGCCGCCGCAGCCAAGAAGTGACCTACTAGGGGGGTGAGGGACTGATGCGTGTCATGGCTCAGATGGGCATGGTCATGAACCTCGACAAGTGCATCGGATGCCACACGTGCTCGGTCACGTGCAAGCAGGCGTGGACCAACCGCGCCGGCACCGAGTACGTCTGGTTCAACAATGTCGAGACCCGCCCCGGTCAGGGCTATCCCCGGCGGTACGAAGACCAGGAGCAGTGGCGCGGCGGCTGGACGCTGACCAAGCGCGGACGACTCACCCTGCGCACGGGGAGCCGTCTGAAGCGCCTGTTCACGATCTTCTCCTCTCCGGTGCAGCCGAAGCTCGAGGACTACTACGAACCGTGGACGTATGACTACGAGACGCTCATCGACGCACCTCTGGGCACCGACTTCCCGGTCGCGAAGCCGAAGTCGCTCATCACAGGCGAGGACACGAAGATCACGTGGTCGGCGAACTGGGACGACGATCTTGGCGGCACCAGCGAGATGGGCCACCTCGACCCAGTGGTCGAGAAGGTGCGGCGCGAATCGGAAGACAAGATCAAGTTCCAGTTCGAGCAGACGTTCATGTTCTACCTGCCGCGCATCTGCGAGCACTGCCTGAACCCCTCGTGCATGGCGTCGTGCCCGTCGGGCGCCATCTACAAGCGCGCCGAAGACGGGATCGTGCTCGTCGACCAGGACCGCTGCCGCGGGTGGCGTCAATGCATCACCGGGTGCCCGTACAAGAAGATCTACTTCAACCACAAGACCGGCAAGGCCGAGAAGTGCACGCTCTGCTACCCGCGCCTGGAGGTGGGGATCCCGACGGTGTGCTCCGAGACGTGCGTCGGGCGCCTGCGCTACCTCGGCCTGTTCCTCTACGACGCCGATCGGGTCACCGAAGCGGCGTCCACCCCCGACGAGAAGGATCTCTACGAGGCGCAGCTCGACCTCATCCTCGACCCCGACGACCCCGAGGTCATCGCGGCGGTCAAGGCGCAGGGCGACATCCCCGACGACTGGATGGATGCCGCGCGACGCTCCCCCGTCTACGCGCTCGCGAAGAAGTACCGCGTGGCGCTGCCGCTGCATCCCGAATACCGCACGATGCCGATGGTCTGGTACATCCCGCCCCTCTCGCCGATCGTCGACCTGCTGCGCGACCAGGGCCACGATTCGGAGTCGGCGGGCACCCTGTTCGGGGCCATCGAGGCACTGCGGATCCCGGTCGAGTACCTCGCGGAGCTGTTCACCGCCGGCGACACCGACCTCGTGTCGGGCGTGCTGTGGAAACTCGCTGCGATGCGCTCGTACCTGCGCGACATCACCCTCGACCGCGATCGCGACGAGTCGATTCCCGAAGCGGTCGGCATGACGGGCGAGACGCTCTACGAGATGTACCGGCTGCTGGCGATCGCGAAGTACGAGGAGCGCTACGTGATCCCGACGGCGCACTACGAGCGGGCGCACGAGCTCGAGGAGCTCGGCTGTTCGCTCGACTTCGACGGGGGGCCCTACGAATCGGGTCCGTTCGGCGAGGCGAGCGGACGCGTTCAGCCGGTCGCGGTCGAGACGTTCCAGGCGCTGCAGAACAGGCAGACCTCGGACTCCCGGGCCTCGTCCGAGACCCTGCGAGGCCGCGTGAATCTGCTGAACTGGGACGGCAACGGCGCACCCGACGGACTCTTCCCCGATCGTCGCGAACCGGCGGACGGCTCATGAACCGCCGCGTCGTCTACCAGGCCGCGTCGCTGTGCCTGTCGTATCCCGACGACGAGGTGCTGGACTCCGCGTCCGTCATCGACGCGGCGCTGAGGGAGTCGGCACCACAGACCGTGGCGTCATTCCAGCCCCTGCTCGAGTGGTGGGCCGGCACTCCGCGGTCGCAGGTGCGCACCGAGTACGTCGACACCTTCGACATGTCCAAACGCCACGCGCTGTACCTGAGCTACTGGACCGACGGCGACACGCGTCGCCGCGGAATGGTGCTCGCCGATCTCAAGCAGCGATACCGGGCGGCGGGCGTCACGCTCGCGCAGACCGGAGGCGAGCTGCCCGATTACGTGCCGCTCGTCCTCGAATTCGCCCGCCACGATCCCACGGCCGGGGCGGCGCTGCTGCAGGAGTACCGCGCGTCGATCGAGCTCATCCGCATCGCGCTGACCGAGCGCGGGTCGCCCTACGGCGACGTCGTCGCCGCCGTGTGCGCGACGCTCCCGGGCGCGTCGCCGGCCGACCGGCAGCAGGCCATGGCGCTCGCGGCGAACGGTCCGCCGACCGAATCGGTGGGGCTGGACGCGTACGACCCCCGACTGCTGCCCATGGCGACCGGGGGCCGCTGATGGCCGTCTTCCTCTGGGGCATCCTCCCGTACATCATGGTCGCGGTCCTGGTCGGCGGCACGATCTGGCGGTATCGCTACGACCAGTTCGGATGGACCACACGCTCGTCGCAGCTGTATGAGTCGCGCCTGCTGCGGATCGGATCGCC
>JAUHVN010000227.1 GCA_030425055.1 Actinomycetes bacterium
CGAGGTTCGTCGGGTGCAAGCCGTCGGCGTCCTTCGCGGGGTCGATGCGCTCGAGGATCGCGTCGGTGTCGATGTGCTTCGGCAGCGGCAGCTGCACGATGTAGCCGTGGCAGGCGGGATCGGCGTTCAGCTCGTCGATGAGCGCCTCGACGTCGGCCTGCGAGGCATCCGCCGGCAGCTCGCGCTGGATCGAGTTCATGCCGATCGCCTCGGACTGCCGGTGCTTCATGCCGACGTACAGCTGCGAGGCGGGGTCTGCCCCCACGAGCACCGTCGCGATGCCGGGGACGATGCCCCGTTCGGCGAGCGCGGCCACGCGGGCCCGCAGCTCTTCCTTGATCTCTGCCGCCGCCGCCTTGCCGTCGAGCTTCTTCGCTGTCATGACGTGTCTCCTCTGTGTGGTCTTGACTCCGCGCTGGTTCGCTGAGACTGCACCGGGCGGCCGAGACGTAGGGTAACGGGCGCTGCCTCGGCCGTCAGATGCAGTCTCACGGAGTGGGGTGGATGCCGGGGGCTACTGCACGAGGTCGGGGTACAGCGGGAAGCGCTCGGCGAGGGCCGCGACCCGCGCCCGCAGCGCCTCGATGTCGGGATCGGGCAGCAGCGCGAGCGCGATGACGTCGGCCACCTCGGCGAACTCGGCGTCGCCGAAGCCGCGCGTCGCGAGCGCGGGGGTTCCGATGCGCAGGCCCGAGGTCACCATCGGCGGCCGCGGGTCGTTCGGCACCGAGTTGCGGTTCACGGTGATGCGGATCTCGTGCAGCAGATCCTCGGCCTGCTTGCCGTCGATCGCCGCGTCGCGCAGGTCGACGAGCACCAGGTGCACGTCGGTGCCGCCCGACCGCACGGTGATGCCCGCCTCGGCGACGTCGGGCTGCGCGAGCCGGTCGGCGATGAGCTGAGCTCCGCGCAGCGTGCGCTCCTGCCGCTCGCGGAACTCAGGCGTCGCCGCGAGCTTGAAGGCCGTCGCCTTCGCGGCGATGACGTGCATGAGCGGTCCGCCCTGCTGGCCGGGGAAGACGGCCGAGTTGATCTTCTTCGCGATGTCGGGGTCGTTCGTGAGGATGAAGCCCGAGCGCGGTCCGCCGATCGTCTTGTGCACCGTCGACGAGACGACGTGGGCGTGGGGCACCGGGTTGGGGTGCACTCCGGCGGCGACGAGTCCCGCGAAGTGGGCCATGTCGACCCACAGCAGCGCGCCGACCTCGTCGGCGATCGCACGGAACTCGGCGAAGTCGAGCTGCCGGGGGTAGGCGCTCCAGCCGGCGATGATCACCTTCGGACGGTGCTCGATCGCGAGGCGCCGCACCTCGGCCATGTCGATGACGGATGTCTCGGGGTCGACGCCGTACGCGACGATGTCGTACAGCCGGCCCGAGAAGTTGATCTTCATGCCGTGCGTGAGGTGCCCGCCCTGATCGAGGGCGAGGCCGAGGATCGTGTCGCCGGGCCGCGCGATCGCGTGCAGCACGGCGGCGTTGGCCGATGCGCCCGAATGGGGCTGCACGTTCGCGAACTCGGCGCCGAACAGGCTCTTGGCACGTGCGATGGCGAGCTCTTCGGCGACGTCGACGACCTCGCAGCCGCCGTAGTACCGGCGACCGGGGTAGCCCTCGGCGTACTTGTTGGTGAGCACCGAGCCCTGCGATTGCAGCACCGAGACGGGCACGAAGTTCTCGGATGCGATCATCTCGAGGTAGCTGCGCTGGCGGTCGAGCTCGCGCTGCAGCACGTCGGCGATCTCGGGATCGACCTCTGCGAGCGGGGCGGTGAAGTGGGGGTCGGTCATGACGGCCTCTCCTGGTCGGCGTATCGGGTCGGAGTATCGAGACCCGGCCCAGGCGTGCGGTCGAATGCCATGTCGGTCGCTCCCCGGTGGGTGCCCACCTCAACGCCAGTCGCGACACCATGAGCATAACGGATGCCCTGCGCCGCCCGGATCGCGCTGATAGGCTGAAAGACAGCCCATTTGTTAGGACTCTTTACTTGAATCCGGAGGCCCTGTGACCGCCGCCGTCGTGCCCGCCCCGTCGACGATCCGCCAGGTCGACGCCGCCCCCTTCCGTCTCGAGGGAGCCGGCCTCGTCGGCGATGCGGATGCCGCAGCCGCCCTGCGTGGACTGGTGACGCCGCTCACGGGTTCGGCTCTCGACGGCGACGAGCGCACGATCGAACTGCGGATCGAGCCCGGCGGCGCACCGGAGTCGTACGTGCTCGCGGCAGACGAGGCATCCGTCGTCGTGACCGGCGCCGACGCCGCCGGCCTCTTCCACGGCGTGCAGACGCTCGCGCAGCTCGTGCACGAGAGTGCCGACGGTTGGGTGGTCGACGCCGTCGAGGTCGAGGACGCGCCCCGCTTCCGCTACCGCGGCGTCATGCTCGACGTCGCGCGGCACTTCCACCCCGTCGCGACGGTCGAGGCGTTCATCGATCGCGCCGCGCTGCTCAAGTTCAACCATCTGCACCTGCACCTCACCGACGACCAGGGGTGGCGACTTCACCTCGACGCGCACCCCGAGCTCACCCGCGTCGGATCGGACACGTCGGTCGGCGGCGACCCGGGCGGCTTCTACACGAAGGACGACTACCGCCACCTCGTCGCGTACGCCGCGGCCCGCCACATCACCGTCGTGCCCGAGATCGACATGCCCGGCCACACGCACGCCGTGGGACTTGCGTACCCGCAGCTCGTCGAGGCGCCCGTGCTCAGCGACCACATCCTCGAGACCGTCGCCGCGTTCGGCGGCGACGCCCCCGCCGTCGGCGTCGCGTACGACGGGATGGCCGTCGGATTCTCGTCGCTCCGCATCGGCGACGAGCGCACGTACGACTTCGTCGCCGACGTGTTCGGCGAGCTGGCGGGCATGACCCCGGGCCCCTACCTGCACGTCGGCGGCGACGAGGCGCTCGGCACGGATCCCGCCGACTTCGCGGCGTTCATCGCACGGGCCACCGAGATCATCGCCGATCTCGGCAAGACCCCGATCGCCTGGCACGAAGCGGGCGCCGCCGCCGACATCGCCTCCGGCACGATCGGCCAGTACTGGGGGTACGTCACGCCGACCGACGGCATGGACGCCAAGGCGCTCGCCTTCGTGCGCAACGGCGCATCGCTCATCCTCTCGCCCGCCGACGCGATCTACCTCGACATGAAGCAGTCGGCCGACTCGCCGCTCGGTCTCACGTGGGCACGCGGGGTCACCGACGTGCGCCGCGCCTACGAGTGGGAGCCGACGGAGGTGATCGACGGAGTCGCGGAGGACGACATCCTCGGGGTCGAGGCTCCGCTGTGGACCGAGACCGTGCGCACCCTCGCCGACATCGACGAGCTCGCCTTCCCGCGCATCGCGGCCGCCGCGGAGGCCGCGTGGTCGCCGGCCGTCGGCGCCAGTGAGCTGCGCACGTGGGAGTCGTTCCGCGAGCGCGTCGCGGCCCAAGCGCCACTGTGGAGCGCACAGGGCATCGGGTTCCACCGCTCGGAGGGCATCCCGTGGCCGTGATCGTCCACTCGGTGCGCCTCGTCGACGCCGGCACCGAGACCCCCGACGCGTGGGTGCGGTTCGACGGCGCCCTCGTCGAGGCATCCGGGGTCGGCGACACATGGCGGGGTGGTCCCGACGATGAGATCGTCGACGGCACGGCGGTCGCCGGCGACGGCGCGGTGCTGACCCCCGGCTTCATCGACATCCACGGCCACGGCGGCGCCGGCGCCGAGTACGACGAGGGCGCCGACGCGGTGCGGCGCGCGCGCCGAACGCACCGGGCGCACGGCACGACGCGCGCCGTCGTGTCGCTCGTGACCGCCGATCTCGACACCCTGGCCGGTCGCGCCGCCATGGTCGCCGACCTCGTCGCGACCGACGGCGACGTGCTCGGATCGCACCTCGAGGGGCCGTTCCTCGATGCCGGCCACAAGGGCGCGCACGACGAGAGCGGCCTGATCCCCCCGACGCCGCAGGCCGTGGATCGGCTGCTCGCGGCCGGGCGCGGCACGCTCCGGCAGATCACGATCGCGCCCGAGCTGCCCGGTGCGCTCGACGCGATCCGGCGGATCGTGGCGAGCGGAACCGCCGTCGCGGTCGGGCACACGGGGGCGGATGCCGCCACCACGGCCGCGGCATTCGACGCCGGTGCCCGCATCCTGACCCACGCCTTCAATGCGATGCCGCCGCTGCACCACCGTGCGCCGGGCCCGATCGGCGCGGCGACCGCGGATGAACGCGTGACGCTCGAGGTGATCGCCGACGGCGTGCACCTCGACGCAGAGATCGTCCGGATCGCGTTCGCGGCAGCATCCGGGCGCATCGCTCTGGTGACCGATGCGATGGCGGCCGCGGGCGCGCCCGACGGAGACTACGAGCTCGGCGGGCTGGCGGTCGACGTGCGCGAGGGCGTGGCCCGGCTGGTCGACTCGGGTGCGATCGCCGGCTCGACACTGACGCAGGATGCCGCGCTGCGGTTCGCCGTACACCGCGCGGGCGTTCCGCTGCCCGCGGCGGTCGACGCGCTCACGTCGACTCCGGCGCGCGCGATCGGCGTCGATGACCGGTTCGGCACGCTGCAGCCCGGGCACGCGGCCGACGCCGTGCTGCTCGACGCGTCGCTCGCGGTGCGGCGGGTATGGGCCGACGGCGCCGCGATCGGCTGAGCGCCGCCGCGGGGGCGTGACGGTCACGACTTCCGAATGAGGAGAGGGCGGCCGGGCCCCCCGGTCCGACCGCCCCGCTCCATTGCCCCCCCGACGCACGACCGGGGCTCCTCCCCCGATTCACCCCGGCCGTGCGGGCCGAGACGGGGCCCGAACCCCGCCTGTGAGACGCGCGCTTCCCCCCATCGCGATGGGTTGCGTCACAGATGAGACGTGCCCCGGCGCGATCCATTACGCGGTTTCTGCAGAATTTCCGAGAAT
>JAUHVN010000228.1 GCA_030425055.1 Actinomycetes bacterium
GGCGGTTCGGTGTCGGAACTGCTCGCCGTCGGCCTGGCGCTTCCCGCGCCGATCGACCCGCGCACCGGCATGGTGTCGACGCCGGGCCTGCTGCGCGGCTGGGAGGGCATCGACGTCGCCGCCAGTCTCACCGCGCGCATCGGCCGCCCGGTGTTCGTCGACAGCGAAGCCAACCTCGGGGGCCTCGCCGAGGCCCGTGAGGGCGAGGGCCGCAACGCCGCGTCGTCGGTGTTCATCCGCATCGGCCACAGCATCAGCGCCGGCCTCGTCGTCGGCGGAGACCTCTTCCACGGCGTGAACGGCAAGGCCGGTCAGATCGGCCACGTCACGATCGACGAGAACGGCCCCATCTGCCGCTGCAGCAACCGCGGCTGCCTCGAGACGTACGCGGGCGGACCCGCGCTGCTCTCGCTCTTCCCGCCCAGCGAGGGGATGCTGCGGCTCAGCGACCTGCTGCAGGCCGCCGAAGACGGCGACGGCAGCGCGAGACGGGTCATCGCCGACGCCGGCCGCCACATCGGCATCGCCGCGGCCAGCCTGTGCAACCTGTTCGACCCCGAGCTCATCGTGGTGGGCGGCGAGCTGTCCCAGGCCGGAGAGATCCTCATGGCGCCCATGCGGCATTCGCTCGAGCGCACGGCGCTGCCCGCCGCGGCCGGGCTTCCCGAGGTGGTCTCCGCCTCGTTCGGCGAATGGGCCGAGACGCGCGGCGCCATCGCGATCGCGCTCGATCAGGTGACCGTCGACTCCGACGTGATCCCCGTCACGGCGTAGGACCGGAGGGTCCGCCATGGGGTCGTCGAAACGATCTGGTTCCGCCGCGCTCTCGCGGGTGGTCGGCGTGGTCGCGAGCGCGGTCGCGGTGATCGGCCTGCTCACTGCGTGCACCGACGACGGTGGTGCCGACGGCACGATCGCGCTGCTGCTGCCCGACGCGAAGACGGCGCGGTACGAGACGTTCGACCGGCCGTTCTTCGAGGAGCGGGTTGCAGAGCTCGGCGACTACCGCGTGCTCTACACGAACGCCGACGGGGATGCCGCAGAACAGCAGCAGCAGGCCGAGTCGGCGCTCACCTCGGGCGCGGATGTCCTCGTGCTGGATCCCGTCGACTCGCGCGCCGCGGTGGTGATCGTCGACAGCGCGACGGCTCAGGGCGTGCCGGTGATCTCGTACGACCGCCTCATCGCGGGCGGCGACCTCGCGTACTACGTGTCGTTCGACAACGAGAAGGTGGGGCTGCTGCAGGGCGAGGCGTTCGTCACCGCCATGGCCGAGCGGGGTACGCCGACGGGCGGCATCCTGATGGTCAACGGCTCGCCCACCGACAGCAACGCCGCCCAGTTCCGCGACGGCGCGCGGCAGGCCATCGACGCGAGCGGGGTTCGCATCCTCGCCGAGTTCGACACGCCGTCGTGGAGCCCCGATCAGGCGCAGAACTGGGTCGCCGGCCAGATCGCCCAGTTCGGCGACGAGATCGACGGGGTCTACGCCGCCAACGACGGCACGGCAGGCGGCGCGGTCGCCGCGCTGAAGGCAGCCGAGGCCGACCCGTGGCCCGTCATCACCGGCCAGGACGCCGAGCTCACTGCGATCCAGCGCATCGTCACCGGCGACCAGTACATGACCGTCTACAAGGCGATCCGGCCGCAGGCACGGCTGGCCGCAGAGGTCGCGGTCGCGCTCATCAGGGGCGAGGAGTTCACGGCGCCGCTCGAGATCGACGGCACCCCGGCGACCCTGCTCGACCCGGTGGCGGTGACCGTGGACGACATCCTCGAGACCGTCGTCGCCGACGGGTTCTGGACCGTCGAGCAGATCTGCACGCCCGAATACGCCGCAGCATGCGAAGCGGCTGGCATCCTGTAGGGCGATGCCGAGCATGCCCGCCTCCACCCGCCCGTACCGCAATCGCGTCCTCACGATGACCGGCATCGGCAAGCGCTTCGGCGCCGTCAAGGCGCTCACCGACGTCGACTTCTGGGTCAACGAGGGCGAGGTGGTGGCCCTCGTCGGCGACAACGGCGCCGGCAAGTCGACCCTGGTGAAGGTGCTCGCGGGCGTGCATCCACCCGACAGCGGCGTCATCGAGTTCGACGGCGAGACGGTCGAGATCGAGACCCCGGCCGACGCGCAGGACCTCGGCATCGAGACGGTCTTCCAGGACCTCGCGCTGTGCGACAACCTCGACGTCGTCGCCAACCTGTGGCTCGGCAAGGAGATCACCAGCGGCGGCGGCCTCGACGAGGTCGACATGGAGCAGCGCACGTGGACGCTGCTGCGCGAGCTGTCGGCGAAGATCCCGTCGGTGCGCATCCCCGTCGCCTCGCTGTCGGGCGGCCAGCGGCAGACGGTCGCGATCGCGCGCTCGCTGATCGGCGACCCCCGCGTGGTCATCCTCGACGAGCCGACGGCCGCGCTCGGCGTGGCCCAGACGGCCGAGGTGCTCAACCTCATCGAGCGCCTGCGCGAACGCGGGCACGGCGTCGTGCTCATCAGCCACAACATGGCCGACGTGCTCGCGGTCGCCGACCGCGTCGTCGTGCTGCGCCTCGGTCGCAACAACGGCGTCTTCAACGCCGTCGACGTCACCAGCGAGACGCTCATCGCCGCCATCACGGGGGCCGGCGAGCACGCGGTCGGCCGAGTGGCGACCGAGACGACCCCGACCGTCGCCCCGGGCCCGACGGGCCCCGAGGGCGAGGTCATCCCGCTCGAGCCCGGCCGGCGGCGCCGTCCGAAGAAGGGCGACCGATGAGCGACAGCGTCGTCGACCGCGTCCGGGATGCCGCAGACGGGCTGTTCGCGCGCGTGCGCGGCGGCGACCTCGGATCGCTGCCGGTCATCGTCGGACTCATCGTCATCTGGACGGTGTTCCAGATCCTGAACCCCGTGTTCCTCTCGAGCACGAACCTCGTGCTGCTGACCATGCAGTGCGCGGCGATCGGGACGATCGCGCTGGGCGTGGTCATGATCCTCCTCGTCGGCGAGATCGACCTCTCGGTCGGATCGGTGTCGGGTCTGGCGGCGGCGGTGCTCGCGGTGGCGTTCGTGCAGCTGCAGTGGAATCTGGTCATCGCGATCATCGCCGGCGTGCTGGCGGGCGCGGGCGTCGGCGCCGTGTACGGATGGCTCTACACCCGCTTCGGGCTGCCGAGCTTCGTCATCACCCTGGCGGGTCTGCTGGGCTTCCTCGGGCTTCAGCTGTGGGTGCTCGGCGAGACCGGATCGATCAATCTGCCGCTGGATTCCTGGCTCGTCGAGTTCGCGCAGCGGATGTTCCTGCCGGCGTGGGCGTCGTACGTCGTGGCGGTCGCGGCCGTCACCGCGTATGCGTTCTCGCTCGTGCGCCGCTCGCGACGACGCACGGCCGCCGCGCTGGTCGGCCAGAGTTACCTCGAGATCGGGCTGCGGTCCGGAGCGCTGCTGGTCTTCCTGCTGCTCGCCACGTGGTACCTGAACCTGTCGCGCGGGGTCGGGGTCATGTTCCTGTTCTTCCTCGCGCTCGTCGTCCTCGCCCACCTCGCCCTCACCCGATCGCGCTGGGGCCGCTCGGTCTACGCGGTCGGCGGATCGGTCGAGGCCGCCCGGAGGGCCGGCATCCGCGTCGATCGCATCTACGTCTCGGTGTTCATGCTGTGCTCGACTCTCGCGGCGGTCGGCGGCATCCTCGCGGCGGCGCGGCTGGGCGCCGCGAACCAGAGTTCGGGCGGCGGCGACACCAACCTGAACGCCATCGCCGCAGCCGTCATCGGCGGCGCGAGCCTCTTCGGCGGGCGCGGAACGGCGTTCTCGGCGCTGCTGGGCATCGTCGTCATCCAATCGGTGTCGTCGGGACTCACGCTGCTGAATCTCGACTCGTCGGTGCGCTTCATGGTGACCGGCGTCGTGCTGGTGCTGGCGGTGATCGTGGACTCGATCTCGCGTCGCACGCGCGCCGCGACGGGGAGGGCCTGAGTTCGGAGAACGAATCATTCATCGTCGTTGCCAAAGCGTTACGTTCAAGTCTTGACGTCAAGAGTTGAACTCGGGAGGATCGCTTCCAAGCGCTCCAGCGCGCGAGGCGACTCGCGAATTTCAACGACGAAAGGCGAATGATGAAGAAGTCTTCACTTCTGGCCGTGGCAGGAATCAGTGCTGCCGCCGCCGTCCTTCTGGCCGGCTGTGCCGGTTCCAGCGGGGGCACCCCGACCGATGGCGGCGACGGCGGAGGCGACGCCGCCGGTCGCGCCTGCGTGATCCTCCCCGACGCGGCGTCCTCGCCCCGGTGGGAGAACTTCGACCGCAAGTACCTGCAGGAGGGCCTGGAGGGCGCCGGGTTCGAGGTCGACATCCAGAACGCGCAGGGTGACACGAACAAGTACTCGACGATCGCCGACCAGCAGCTCACCCAGGGCTGCGGCGTCATGCTCCTGGTCGACTACCAGGGTGCCGCCGAGGCCGTGGCCGCGAAGGCCAAGGCCGAGGGCATCCCGGTCATCGCGTACGACCGTCCCTTCGCGGGCGCCGACTACTACGTGTCGTTCGACAACGTCGAGGTCGGCCGTCTCGAGGGCCAGACCGTGCTGAACGGCCTCGAGGCCGCCGGCAAGGATCCGGCCACGGCGGTCGTGGTCTACATGGGCGGCGACCCGACCGACGGCAACGCGGCCATGTTCAAGCAGGGCGCGGTCGAGGTCATGGAGGAGGCCGGCATCACGGCGGCGGCCGAGCCTCCGGGCGTGTGGGACCAGGCCAAGTCGCAGACCAACTTCGAGCAGGCCCTGACGTCGCTCAACGGCGAGGTCGACGGCGTGTGGGTCGCCAACGACACCAACGCCGCCGGCGTCATCAAGGTGCTGCAGGACAACAACCTCGAGGGCGTGGCGGTGTCGGGTCAGGACGCGAACGTCGCGG
>JAUHVN010000229.1 GCA_030425055.1 Actinomycetes bacterium
CACTGCGCGCGTCGAGCCACTCCCTGCCGATCACATCCGCGAACTCGCCGTAGAAGACGAGCTTGTCCTCGAAGCGATGCCGCTGCGCCGCGTCGTTGTAGGTCGCCGTGATCCGGTTCGACTTCGGATGCGTCATCCAGGTCGCGCGCTCGCGACCGCGGAGCGTCGCCACATCCCACACCGCGTAGTCGCGGAAGCCCATCTCGTACCGCACCGAGCACCACAGCATGTCGGCGATGATCAGCGGCACGGGCTTGCGCGTGACCGCCTGCGACTGGCGGGCGAAGTCCACGAGGTTTCCCGCCCGCAGATTGCGCGCGCGGTTGACCAGGTAGCGCGCGCGCGAACCGAGCTGACCGGCGAGATGAGCCGCACGTCTCCGGATCACGGCCTCAGACCCGCATCGCCTTCTCGTAGATCGGCATGAGCCCGGTCCGGGTTCCCGACACCGCCGGACGCGACTGGAACACGCCCGTGTTGTGGTTGCCTTCGATCACGACCGGTCGCGTCGGGGTGATCGCGATGTCCCATCCGATGTACGGCATCTCGCGCTCCTGCCGGGCCAGCCGGTCCGCGAGGGCGATCACCTCGTCGAACAGAGGCACCTGGAAGCCCTCGATGTACACGCCGGTCACCGGATGGCGGTGGAACACCTGTCCGATGCCGTCATAGGCGGCGTGCAGCGCGACGCCCTGTTCGTCGACCATCGTGTACATGCCGCCGCCGCTGTAGTTGTCGATGAAGCTGCCGTTGCCGATCTTGAGCACGCGGGCGAGGACGTGCACGACCTCGTCCGGATCGCGGTAGGTGACGATCCGCAGCGTGTTGACGCTGCCGGGGTACAGCCGTGACATCTCGGGATGCTGTGCGAGCATCTCCTCGACGAGCGTGTGCTTGGACGCGACGAGCGAGTCGCGCAGTGCGGAGTAGTCGGTGATGTCCGCGGCCTCGTACAGGTCGATGCCGCTTCCGCCGACTCCTCCGGGGTCCTTGGCGAGCACGCGCCCGTGACGGGTGATGAACTCCTCGAGCGCCGCAGCATCCGTCGCAGCGACGTCGAGCCACTCGCGGCCGATGTCATCGGCGAAGTTCTTCGCGAACTCGATCTTGTCGTCGAAGACCGCGCGCCGCTGCTGTGAGTTGAACGCGCGCGACATCATCGCCGACTTCGGCTCGGTCATGAACGTCCGCCGCTCGCGTCCCTTGAGGATGCGGTAGTCCCACTGGGCGTAGTGCTCGAAGGTCGTCTGATACAGCAGGATGCACGCGCACATGTCGATCACGATGACCCAGAGCGGCGTGCGCGGCGTCAGCCGCTGCGACTGGCGCGCGAACTCGCCGATGCGCTTGGGCGACCAGCGCAGCGCCCGACTCGCGAACCAGTGGAGCTTCTCGCCGAACCAGTTCACGAGTCCGCCTCCGAAGCGGCGCGGACGATTCCCAGGGGCGTCGACTGGTGGCCCTGCCCGAGCGGGTTGTCCCGCAGGATGCGCACCAGGCGATCGTCGCCGGCGCGGCCGAGGGTCGAACCGAGGATGTTGCCTCCGAGATCGTTGATGTCGACGACCGCGACCTCGACTCCCGGCCGGAGCAGCGACTGCAGATGGCGCGCGACGCCGTCGGGATCCTCCGGACCCAGCACGACGGCTTCGTTGTACGGAGGGATCGTGCCCGCGGTCGGACCGTCGATCGCGCGCGCCTTGTCGCCGGCGATGCGGTAGAAGTCGCCCTTGCGCCCGAAGGCCTTGGTCACCGCCGACACCGCTGCCGCGAACAGGATCCGCGGCGTGCCGCACTCGCGCAGTGCCATCTCCATCGTCTCGGGCATGCCCAGCCCGATGCCGTACGGTGTGCGCGTCACGTAGCGCGACAGGAAGACCGCGAGGCGCCGCGGCCGGATCGAGTCGACCGGGTAGGAACGGCCCTGCGTGATCGCGACGATCTTCTCGGTCACGAACAGGATGTCGCCGGCACGCACCGACTCGGCGGCGTACTCGGTGACGAAGGCGTCGAGATCGTCGCCCTCGACCACGACACGGGTCTTCAGCGGAATCCGATCGAAACGCGCGCCGTCGAGTTCGACGGTCAGATCCTTGCCGGCGTTGGGGGCGGAGCTCATGCTGTCGTGGCGCGCTCGGCCGACGGGGCCGCCGCGCGGGGCGCGCTCAGCACCGTGTCGGCGGCCTCTTCGATGACGTCGAGTCCCTTCACGAGCAGGTCGTCCTCGCCCGTCAGGGTCGGCATGAGCTTCAGCACCTCGTCCTGCGCACCGCTGAGCTCGACGATGACGCCGCGCGCGAACGACTCGCGCGAGATCGCCTTCGCGATCGCGGGATCCGTGCAGGCGAGACCCTGCAGCAGCCCGCGGCCGCGCGACGAGAACTCGTCGGGCCGCTCCCCCGCCATCTTCGCGAGCCGGTCGGCGACCAGACCCGCACGGTGGTCGATGTGCTGCTCGAAACCGGGCTTCTCCCAGTACTCGCGGATCGCCGCGACGGCGCCCACGAATGCGACCGAGTTGCCGCGGAAGGTGCCCGAGTGCATTCCGGGCTTCCACACGTCGAGCTCGGGCCGCAGCAGAACCAGCGACATCGGGAAGCCATAGCCCGAGAGCGACTTCGACAGCGTCACGATGTCGGGCTCGATGCCCGACTCCTCGAAGCTGAAGAACCGGCCCGATCGCCCGATCCCGATCTGGATGTCGTCGACGATGAGCAGGATGCCGCGCTCACGGCAGACCTGCTGCAGCCGCTGCAGCCACTGCGCCGACGCCACGTTGACGCCGCCCTCGCCCTGCACCGTCTCGACGATGACGGCAGCGGGGTGGTCGAGCCCGCTCGACGCGTCGTCGAGCAGCGTGCGCAGCATCGCGATGGTGTCGACGTCGGGACCGAAGTAGTCCTCGAACGGGTGGAACACGACGTCGGGCAGGGCCGTTCCCGCACCGCCGCGGAACCAGCTGCTCGAGGTCGCCGCGAGGGCGCCGAGCGACACGCCGTGGAACGCGTGGGTGAAAGCCACCACCGTGCGGCGACCCGTCACCTGGCGCGCGACCTTGAGCGCCGCCTCGACGGCGTTCGCCCCGGTCGGGCCCGTGAACTGGAGCTTGTACTGCAGACCGCGCGGCGCCAGGATGACGTCGCGGAAGACCTCGAGGAACTCCTGCTTCGCCGTGGTCGCCATGTCCAGCGCGTGCTGGATGTTGTCGCCCATCAGGTACTCGATGATCTTGGGCTTGATCACGGGGTTGTTGTGCCCGTAGTTGAGCGTGCCGGCGCCGCAGAAGAAGTCGATGTACTCGCGGCCCTCGACGTCCCGGATCAGCTCGCCGCGCGCGGTCGAGAAGACGGTCGGGAAGGTGCGCACGTAGCTGCGCACTTCCGACTCCATTTCAGAGAAGACAGACAGATCCACAGGGAATCCTTTCTCGGGAGGACGTCGGACGAGCGCGACGATCCGCCAATCCTACGCAGTCAGGACTCGAGGTAATCGCGCAGCGACTGGGAGCGCGACGGGTGGCGCAGCTTGGCCATCGTCTTCGACTCGATCTGACGGATGCGCTCCCGCGTGACGCCGAACGTGTCGCCGATCTGGTCGAGTGTCTTGGGCTGCCCGTCGCCGAGGCCGAAGCGCATGCGGATGACGCCCGCCTCGCGCTCGGACAGCGAGTCCAGCAGCGACTCGAGCTGACGCTGGAGCATCGTGAAGCCCACCGCGTCTGCCGGAACGACGGCGTCCGTGTCCTCGATGAGGTCACCGAACTCGCTGTCGCCGTCTTCGCCGAGGGGCGTGTGCAGCGAGATCGGCTCGCGGCCGTACTTCTGCACCTCGATGACCTTCTCGGGGGTCATGTCGAGTTCGCGGCTGAGCTCTTCCGGCGTGGGCTCGCGTCCGAGATCCTGCAGCATCTGGCGCTGCACCCGGGCGAGCTTGTTGATGACCTCGACCATGTGGACGGGGATGCGGATCGTGCGGGCCTGGTCGGCCATCGCACGCGTGATCGCCTGGCGGATCCACCACGTCGCGTAGGTCGAGAACTTGAAGCCCTTGGTGTAGTCGAACTTCTCGACGGCGCGGATGAGGCCGAGGTTGCCCTCCTGGATGAGGTCCAGGAACTGCATGCCGCGACCCGTGTAGCGCTTGGCGAGCGAGACCACCAGGCGCAGGTTGGCGCCGAGCAGGTGGCTCTTGGCCCGCTGTCCGTCGCGGGCGACCCACTGCAGGTCGAGCCCGAGCTCGGACGACTTCTCGGCCGCCGACATGTGCGAGAGCTTCTCCTCGGCGAACAGGCCCGCTTCGATCCGCATCGCCAGCTCGACCTCTTCGGCCGCGTTCAGCAGCGGGACCTTGCCGATCTGCTTCAGGTAGTCCTTGACCGGGTCGGCGGTCGCGCCGGTGATCTGCGTCGAGTAGATCGGGATCTCGTCGTCGTCGCTCGAGGACAGGACGATCGCACCGGTCGGAAGGGGCTCGGTGAAAGCCGGCTTCTTCTCATCTTCCTCGTCGTCATCGTCGTCCGAAGAGTCGGAATCCGACGAGCCCGCCTTGGACTTCGCACCCTTCTTCGCGGCGGGGCGCTCGTCCGCGTCGTCGTCGTCGGAGTCGCCGTCGGACGAGTCGTCGTTGCTGCCGTCTTCGAGGTCGTCGTCGCCGGGACCGCTGTCGTCGAGCTCGGCGTCGTCGTCGATCTCTTCGTCGTCCTCGCGCTTGGTCGACTTCTTCGACGCCGTCTTCGGGGCCGCCTTCGCGCGCGTGCGGGGCGTCTTCTCGGACGTCTTTGCCGCCGCCTTCGCGGGGGTCTTCCGCGCGG
>JAUHVN010000230.1 GCA_030425055.1 Actinomycetes bacterium
GGCCGTCATGCTCACCCCGCACCCCCTTACCGGACCGAGTGTAGGCGGCGACGTTTTCGGGCATGTTACGGTCGTGCGCTCTGCCAGAGTGGACAGCGTGGTGCACGTCGTCGAGATTCCGGATGCCGCCGACCCGAGGCTGGCCGACTACCGCGACCTCACCGACGTGGCGCTGCGTCGCGTCGTCGAGCCCGCGAACGGCCTCTACATCGCCGAGTCGTCGAAGGTGCTCTCACGCGCACTGGGCGCCGGGCACTCCCCCCGATCGGTCGTGACGCAGTCGAGGTGGCTCGGCGACGTCGAGGAGCTTCTGGCGGGCGCGCCCGACACGCCGGTGTACGTCGTGTCGGCCGAGACGGCGCAGTCGCTCACCGGCTACGCGGTGCACCGGGGCATCCTCGCGGCCATGCACCGGCCGGCCCTCCCGACGGTCGCCGACGTCGTGCGCGACGCGCGACTGGTCGTCGTGCTCGAGGACATCGTCGACCACACGAATGTCGGTGCGATCTTCCGCGGCGCGGCGGCGCTCGGCGCCGACGCTGTGCTGATCTCGCCCCGTTGTGCGGATCCGCTGTACCGGCGCAGCGTGCGCGTCTCGATGGGAACGGTCTTCCAGGTGCCCTGGACGCGCCTGCCCGAGTGGAGCGAGGCGGGCCCGCAGCTGCGACGGGCGGGTCTCCATCTTGCGGCGCTCGCCCTCGCCGACGACGCCGTGCCGCTCGACGCCTTCGCCGATGCCGGTCACGACCGCGTCGCGCTGCTGCTCGGGGCGGAGGGCGACGGCCTCAGCGCCCGCGCCGTGACCGAAGCCGATACGGTGGTCACGATCCCGATGGCCGGGGGAGTCGACTCGCTCAACGTCGCCGCGGCATCCGCCGTCGCCATGTGGGCGCTGCGTCCGCGGCGCTGACCCGCGTCAGACGTCGGTGCCGGGGCGGGCTGCGGCATCCCGTGCCGGTAGCAGCGTCTCGACCGGCAGCGGCTCGGGGCGCTTGGCGGTGATGTCGTCGCCCGACGACTGGTGGCGCAGCCGCCGCAGCACCCAGGGCACGAGGTACTCGCGGGCCCACACCAGATCGACGGCGCGGGCCTCGCGCCACGTGCGCGAGGGCAGCGGGTCGGGCTGCATCGACAGCAGATCGTTCGGCACATTGAGGGTGCGCAGCACCATCCGCGCGACCTCGTGGTGGCCGAGCGGATTCAGGTGCAGGCGGTCGTCGTCGAAGAACCGCATGTCCTGGATCTCCTTGAGCGCCCACTGGTCGGCGACGATCGCGTCGTACTTGTCGGCGATCGCGCGGATGTTCTCGTTGTAGATCGCGACCTTGCCTCGGATGCCGCGGAACACCGGCGTGAAGTTCGTGTCGATGCCGGTGAACACGACGAGGGTCGCGCCCTCCGAGGTCAGGCGCACGACGGCGTCCTCGAACTGCTCGGCCACGAGGTCGGGATCGCTGCCGGGGCGGATCACGTCGTTGCCGCCGGCCGAGAACGTGATGAGGTCGGGCTTGAGCGCGATGGCCGGCTCGATCTGCTCGGCCACGATCTGGCCGATCAGCCGCCCGCGCACGGCGAGGTTCGCGTAGGCGAAGTCGGGAGCCTGCTGCGACAGCACTTCGGCCACGCGATCGGCCCACCCGCGGTGACCGCCCGGCGACGACGGCTCGGGATCGCCGATGCCCTCGGTGAACGAGTCGCCGATCGCGACGTACCGGCGCCACGGATGCACGCCCGCGTTGGGTACGTAGGGAGTGCGGTTCTCCTCGGGATGCGGGTCGTTCTTCGCCATGCGTCCTCCTCGGCTCGTGGCCGTGTTCGAGATTACCGCCGACGTCGCCGGTGTGGCCTAGGGTGGTGACTCGTGCGTCCGCGGGGGAGGCGCGGAAGGGGCGGATAAATGACCGACGAGTCCGCCGCCGTCCACATCGGCGGATTCGCCGCCGAGCACCTCTCACCGTCCTACCCGCAGCGCGCCCCGTGGGGCACCGCCCAGCGTCTACGGGCGTGGCAGGCCGAGGCGCTCGACCAGTACTTCGCCCTCGACGGCCCCGATGGCGTCGGCAGCGGGCCGCGCGACTTCCTCGCCGCCGCGACCCCGGGCGCCGGAAAGACGACGTTCGCGCTGCGGCTGGCCAGCGAGCTGCTGCGCCGCGGCGTCGTCGACCGGCTCGTGGTCGTCGCGCCCACCGAGCACCTCAAGACCCAGTGGGCGGATGCGGCGGCCCGCGTCTCGCTGCGCCTCGATCCGGCGTTCAGCAACCGGCACTCCGTGCCGGCCCGGCACTACCACGGCGTCGCGGTGACCTACGCGCAGGTCGCCGCCAATCCGGGGGTGCACCAGCGCCTCACCGAGGGCGCGCGCACGCTCGTGATCCTCGACGAGGTGCATCACGGCGGCGACGCGCTGAGCTGGGGAGACGCCCTGCGCGAGTCGTACCGTCGGGCGACCCGCCGCCTGCTGCTGTCGGGCACGCCCTTCCGCAGCGACACCGCGCCCATTCCGTTCGTGGAATACCACCCCGACGAGCGCGGCATCCGCATCTCGCGCACCGACTACGCGTACGGCTACCGCCGTGCCCTCGAGGACGGCGTCGTGCGTCCGGTGATCTTCCTCGTCTACGCCGGGCAGATGCGCTGGCGCACGCGGGCCGGCGACGAGATGGAGGCCCAGCTCGGCCAGGACAACACCAAGGACATCACGGCGCAGGCGTGGCGCACGGCGCTCGACCCGAAGGGGGAGTGGATCCCCGCCGTGCTGCGTTCGGCCGACCGGCGGCTGAGCGAGGTGCGCGCGCAGGTGCCGGATGCCGGCGGACTCGTCATCGCGTCCGACCAGACCGCGGCGCGCGCCTACGCGACGATCCTGCGCGAGGTCGCCGGGGAGGAGCCGGTCGTCGTGCTGTCGGACGAGGCCGAGGCATCCGCCCGCATCGAGGCCTTCGCACAGGGCACGGCACGGTGGATGGTCGCGGTGCGCATGGTGTCGGAGGGCGTCGACGTGCCGCGGCTCGCCGTCGGCGTGTACGCCACCTCGGCGTCCACGCCGCTGTTCTTCGCGCAGGCGATCGGCCGCTTCGTGCGCGCGCGACGTCGGGGCGAGACCGCGAGCGTGTTCCTGCCGCACGTGCCCGATCTGCTCGGTCTCGCCGGCGAGCTCGAGCGGCAGCGCGACCACGCGCTCGACCGCGACATCGACGACGAGATCGACCTCGAGCAGGATCTGCTCGACGCCGCGGAACGCGAGGAGTCGGCCTCGGACGCGCTCACCGAGGAGTTCGAGTACCAGGCGCTCGACTCGGTCGCGCACTTCGACCGCGTGCTCTACGACGGTCGCGAGTTCGGGCAGCTCGCGGTGCCCGGCACGCCCGAAGAGGAGGAGTTCCTCGGTCTGCCGGGTCTGCTCGAGCCCGAAGCCGTGCACGACCTGCTCATGCAGCGGCAGGCGCGTCAGAGCCGTCATCGCGTCGCACGAGAGCGTCGCGCGGCCGAGCAGACGGCCGACGACGAGGCCGCCGCTGCGCCCGCGGCTCCGCCGCCGGCGCTGCACCGCACGCTGCGCGAGCAGCGGCAGCTGCTCAACAGCCTCGTCGGCCTGTATTCGCGTCAGAGCGGGGAACCGCACGGACTCGTGCACGCCGAGCTGCGGCGTCTGTGCGGCGGTCCCGCGGTGTCGCACGCCACGGTGGCGCAGCTGCAGTCCCGCATCGACCTGCTGCGGGCGCGCGTGCACTCCTGAGCGGCCTAGACTCCGGGGCGTGGCGGCCCGGTACTCGTTCGTGTCGCGCTGGCAGGTGCCGGCGCCGCGCGAGCGCGTGTGGACGGAGCTCGTCCGGATGCTCGAGGTCGGCGGATCGCCGACGTGGTGGCGGGCGGTCACCGTGACCGAGCGTCCCGCCGCGGTCGAGCCCGGCGCGCGCGTCGGGCTGCGGGTGCGCAGTCCGCTCGGCTACGCGCTGCGCGTGCGTCTGACGGTCACCGCCGTCGAGACGGGTGGGCTGCTCGCGGCGGACGGCGCCGGCGACCTCGCCGGGCACGGGCGGATCGAGGTCGAAGGCGCCGGCGAGGCGGCATCCGTCGTCACCACGCACTGGGAGGTCGCGACGACGCGCGCCTGGATGAACCGCACGGCGTGGCTGCTGCGGCCCGCCTTCGAGCGCGCGCACGCCCACGTCATGCGCGCGGGCGAGACGGGGCTGCGCGCCGCGCTCGAGGCACGGAGCCGCTGATCGGTTCGGAGCTCCGAAATGCTGGCAATACCGCTCCCCGGTGCGATCGAGCCTGCGCGGCTCGCTAGCGTTGACGGCGACCCCGATCGCGCCCAGGAGGCCCCGTGAGCGCTCTCGCCGCACCCACCGACGCCGACCGCCGCCGCTGGGCGCGCTACCTCGTCGATGAGCGCGCCGAAGCCGACGTCTACCGCCACCTGGCGGCGCGGCGGCACGGCGAGGAGCGCGAGATCCTGCTCGCGCTGGCCGAGGCCGAAGGGCGCCACGAGGCCCACTGGCTCGCGCTGCTCGGCGGCGAGCCCGCGCGGCTGCCGCGAGCGGGAGCGGACACGCGGATGCTGGGCTGGCTGGCCCGCCGGTTCGGTTCGATCTTCGTGCTCGCGCTGGCGCAGAACGCGGAGGCCCGTTCGCCGTACGACGGCGAACCCTTCGCGACGGCGGCGATGGTCGCCGACGAGAAGGTGCACCACGAGGTCGTGCGCGGTCTCGCGGCACGCGGACGACGCCGTCTGTCTGGCACGTTCCGCGCCGCGGTCTTCGGCGCCAACGACGGGCTCGTCTCGAACCTCGCGCTGGTCATGG
>JAUHVN010000231.1 GCA_030425055.1 Actinomycetes bacterium
GGTGGCGAAGAGACCGTGAAGGGCATGTCCGAACTCGTGGAAGAGCGTCGTGACCTCATCCAGGGTCAGCAGCGTGCGGGCACCCGCGCCGGGCTTGGGCACGTTCAGGTTGTTCACCACGACCGGTCGCGTGCCGCGCAGGTGCGACTGCGACACGATCGAGTTCATCCAGGCTCCGCCCCGCTTGGTGTCGCGGGTGTAGAGGTCGAGCAGGTAGAGACCGAGCGGCGAGCCGTCGGCGTTGTGCAGCTCGAACACGCGCACGTCGGGGTGGTAGGCGGGGATGTCGCCACGCTCGGTGAACGTGACGCCGTAGAGCTCGGTGGCCGCACGGAACACGCCGTCGTGCAGCACGCGCTCGGCCTCGAACCACGGGCGCAGGGCGGCACGGTCGAGGGCGTACTCCGCCGCGCGCACTTTCTCTGTGTAGAACGCCCAGTCGTGCGCTTCAAGGGCGAACGGCTCGGCCTCGGCGTCGATCATCGACTGGAGAGCCGCCTTCTCGGTCCGCGCGTTCGCGGCCGCCGGCACGGCGAGGCGCCGAAGCAGCGCGTGGACGGCGTCGGGCGACCCGGCCGTCTGATCGGCGAGTACGTAGCCGGCGTGCGTGTCGTACCCGAGCAGCGCGGCCCGCTCGGCGCGCAGCCGCACGATCTCGCGCAGCACGCCGCGATTGTCGTGGGCGTTGTCGCGCGAGCCGCGCGCGCGGGAGGCCGCCATGATGCGACGGCGGCTCTCGCGCACGGTCAGGGACGAGAGGTACGGATGCCCCGTGGGGAGTGTGAGGGTCACGACCCACTTGCCGTCCAGCCCGCGATCCGCCGCGGCCTGTGCGGCGGCCGAGAGCTCACCGTCGGTGAGTCCGTCGAGGTCGTCGGCGGAGTCGAACACGACGGCCAGCTCGTTGCTGTCGGCGAGCAGGTTCTTCTCGAACGTCGTGGTCAGCGACGACAGGCGCTGGTTGAGGGCGACGAGCCTCTCCTTCGCGGCATCGTCGAGACCGGCCCCCGCGTGCGTCATCTCGCGGTGGTACCGCTCGACGAGGTACCTCTGCTCGGGGTTCAGGCCGAGATCGTCGAGCCGCTCGTGCAGGGTGCGGATGCGCCAGTACAGCTGGGGATCGAGCTGGATCGCGTCGCGGTGCGCCGACATCAGGGGGGCCAGCTGCTCGTCGACGGCCTCGATCTCGGGTGTCGCGTCGGCCGATGAGACGGTATAGAACGCGTGTGCGACGTCGGCGAGCAGTCGCCCCGACTCCTCGAGCGGCACGAGGGTGTTCTCGAACGTGGGCATCGATCGCGCACGCGTGATCGCGGCGACGTCGGCGCGCTGCTGCGCGAATCCCTCTTCGAAAGCGGGCAGGTAATGCTGCGGGAGGATGACGCGGTAGTCCGGGAGGTCGTACGGAAGCGTCGCGGGGGAGAGCAGGGGATTGCTGTCGGTCACTCCGTCAGCCTAGTGCGATCGGGCGCGAATGCCGCCGATAGTTTGCAAACACTACATTGCAAAAAAGTGCTTGCAAAGACATGTTTGCATCGTTACCATCGACACCATGGACGACGAGCAGAGCGAAGTCGAGCGCCGCGTCGAGGCGCGTCATAGCACCGACCGGGTGCTCGACACCGGGGCGCTGCGTGCACTGGCTCACCCGCTGCGCGTCAGGATCTACGACATCCTCAGCCAGTACGGACCGCAGACGGCCAGCTCGCTCGCGGCGCAGCTGGGGGAGTCGTCCGGCGCCACGAGCTACCACCTGCGGGCACTCGCGAAGCACGACCTGATCCGCGAGGTCGAGGGCCGCGGCACAGCGCGCGAGCGCTGGTGGGAGCGGCCCGTCGGTGGCGTGTCCTTCGCCAATCCCGCGGCGATGAAGACGCCGGCCGGCCGCTCCGCAACCCAGCTCGTCATGGCCGAGTTCTTCCGCAACCGCCAGCAGCAGCTGCTCGACTTCATCGCCGCCGCCCCCGAGCACGACGAACTGTGGGGCGACTCGGTGATGATCTCGAGCGCGACCACCCGCTTGACCCCCGCGCAGAGCCGCGAGCTGACAGTGAGGCTCATGGCCGTCGTCGACGAATTCGTCGACACCTATCGCAATCAGACCGGAGACGACGTTCGACCCGTGACCATTCGGGCCGACGTGTTCCCCCTCCCAGACCTGGAGAACTGACATGACCGCCCTCACCGTCACGGGCGCGGGTCACCGCGCCACCCACCTCGACGGCACCCTCGCCTTCCTGGTGGCACATCTCGACGCCACGCTCGTGCGCCGCGCTGCGCGCCGTGCCGCCGACGCCGATCGCGCCGCAGCGCAGGATCGCGCCGTCCAGGCGCGCCGGTGCGCCGAGGCCGGCGGAGCCTTCGGGGTCCTTCCGCGATGACCGTCGAGACGGATGCCGCGCGGGCCGACCGCCCCGAGCGGCCGGGCAAGCCCGCGCTCGGCCGGGACTTCGGCAAGCTGTGGACGGCGACGGCCTTCAGCAATCTCGCCGATGGCATCGGCCGGGTGGCCGTTCCCCTCATCGCCACGACCCTGACCCGCGACCCGCTCGCGATCGCCGCGCTCGGCGCCCTCGCCTTCCTTCCGTGGCTCGTCTTCGCCCTGCCCGCGGGCATGCTCGTCGACCGCTTCGATCGCCGCTGGATCATGGCGATCGCGAACGGGCTGCGCGGTGCCGCCGCGCTGTGGCTGGCCCTTCTCACCGTGACCGATTCGCTCAGCCTGTGGGCGCTGCTGGTCGCGACGCTCGTCTTCGGCTTCGGCGAGACCCTGTTCGAGAACGCCGTCAACGCGGTGGTGCCCTCCGTCGTCGCCCGGCCGGCGCTCGACCGCGCGAACGGGTTCATGCAGGCCGCTCAGATCACGATCGACAGCTTCATCGCGACCCCCATCGGCGGTGTGCTCTTCGCGGTTGCGCTGGCGCTGCCGCTGTGGGTCGGCTCCGCGGCGTACGCCATTCCCATCGCGCTGGCTGTGCTGCTGCCGCTCAGCGCGGCGCGGCCGCTGCGCGACCCTGCGATTCCGGCATCCGAGAAGGAGGACACGTCGGCCCGTGAGGCGATCGCCTACCTCTGGAACCACCGGTTCCTGCGGTCGATGCTGGTCTTCACGGCCATCGTGGGCTGCGCCTTCACCTTCGCGCAGGCTCCGACCATCCTCTACTTCCTCGACGAGCTCGACGTGCCCGAGGCGGCGATCGGCGTCGTCACCGCCGGGATCGGGCTCGGCGCCCTCGGCGGATCGCTGGTCGCGCCGATGCTCGTGCAGAGGTTCGGGCGGGGTGCGGTGATGCTCGTCGCCAACTTCGTCGCAGCGGCCGGCCTGGTCGGACTGTGGCTCGCACCCGAACTCATCACGGGGCTCGTCTCGTATGCCGTGCTCGCGTTCGCCGTGTCGACGTGGAACGTCCCGTGGGGCGCCCTGCGTCAGGCCATCGTGCCGAACCGCCTGTTCGGCCGCGTCCTGGGGATCATGCGCACCCTCACGTGGGGGCTCTTCCCATTCGCGACGCTGCTCGGAGGCCTGGTCGCGCGCTACGACCTGCGGCTGACGTTCCTCATCGCCGGCATCGTCACGGCGCTGACGGCGCTCGTCGCCGCGCGGCTCGTGCTGTCGTCGTCGGCGCACACCGCGGTCGAGGAGTAGACCTAGCCCAGCCCGTCGGCGTCGTGGCTCACCTGCGCGACGCCGTCCGGTCCGAGCGACACGATGACGCCGGTGTCGAGTTCGGCGATCGGCGATCCTTCCAGCCACGTGAGCGTCCATCGAGGGCGCGGCTGGCCCAGCTCGTCCGACGGGATGGCCTGATCGACCGAGCGGATGCCGCGAGCCAGCGCTTCGGGCACGGCCCGGGGCGGCTCATCGCCCGACGTCCAGCGGGTTCCCAAGCGCATGTCAGACCTCCTGCGGGGCGAGCTCGATCTCGGCGACGCTGAGGGCGTCGGCGACGGTGTACTCGATGTCCACGATGCGGCCGACGGCGCGAAGGTCGCCCTCGGCGAGCTTCAGTGTCTCGATCGCGTCGGCGGGAGCCGCGATCACCGCCCGCGCGACAGGCGTCTTCTGCGAGGCCTTCGCCTCGGTCTTGGCGCGGCGGATGCCGACGAGCGCCTCGCCGACGATCGACAGCACCGCGGTGTCGCCGCCTGAGCCGAGCGGCTCGGGCCACGGTGCAGCGTGCACCGAGCCGTCGTTGAACCACGACCAGGCCTCCTCGGCCGCGAACACCACCACGGGCGCGAGCAGGCGCAGCATCGTCGACAGGGCAGTGCGCAGCGCAAGCGCGGCCGAGGGCTGCCCTGCGTCGGCGCGGTCGTACGCGCGCTCCTTCACGAGCTCGAGGTAGTCGTCGCAGAACGTCCAGAAGAACGACTCGGTGAGCTCGAGCGCGCGGGCGTGGTCGTACGACTCGAGCGCCCGCGTGGCATCGCGCACCACGCCGTCGAGGGTGGCCAGCATCGATGCATCCAGCGCGTGCGTGATCTCGGCGTCATCGGGCACCGGGAACGACAGCACGAACTTCGCCGCGTTGAGGATCTTGATGGCCAGGCGACGGCCGATCTTGATCTGCGTCGGGTTCTGCGGGTCGAAGGCGGCGTCGGTGCCGAGGCGGCTCGAGGCCGCCCAGTACCGCACCGCGTCGCTGCCGTGCTGCGCGAGGATGTCGGCCGGGGTGACGACGTTGCCCTTCGACTTCGACATCTTCTTGCGGTCGGGGTCGACGATGAAGCCCGAGATCGCGGCATCCGTCCAGGGCGCGCGTCCGTCTTCGAGCGCGCTGCGCAACATCGTCG
>JAUHVN010000232.1 GCA_030425055.1 Actinomycetes bacterium
GGTGCGCGCCGCCGTCGCCGCCGATGACGCGCCCGAACTCGCCGCGCAGGCGCGTGCGCTGCGCGCTCTCACCCCGGGCGTGCGCGGACTGCTGCCGTTCCGCGCGCCCGAACTGCTCGGCGAGACCGCGCTCGGCGACGGCAGCGCGCTCGTCGTCGATTTCCTCGCCGGCTACCGCGTCGATGCCGATCAGCTGCCGCCCGGCCGCGGTGCCGCGACGTCGATCGGCGCGGCCCTCGCGGCACTGCACGGCCTTCCGCTGTCGATCGTGCGCACTGAGGGTCTGCCCGTGCGCACGCCGCAGCAGGTCCGCGACGACGCCGCACGGATCGTCGACCGCGCGCAGGCGACACGGCGCGTCCCCGAAGCGCTGCTCGACCGATGGCGGCAGGCGATCGCCGCCGACGCGCTGTGGCGCTTCGACTCGGCGGTCGTGCTCGGCGGCGCGGGCGCCGCGTCGTTCCTCTTCGAGGACGTCGAGGGCGTGCCGACGGTGACCGGCGTGCTCGACTGGCACGGCCTCTCGGTCGGCGACCCGGCGACCGATCTGCAGTGGCTGGCCTCGGCGCCGGCCGCCGCCGACGACGTGTACACCGCCTACGTGGCCCACAGCGACCGGGCCCCCGATGGACGCGCGCGCGACCGCGCGCGCCTGTATGCCGAGCTCGAGTTCGCGCGCTGGCTCGTGCACGGCGACGAGACGGGGCGCGAAGAGATCGTCGACGACGCCGTCGCGCTGCTCTCGTCGCTCGCCGACGGCGTGGGCGGCCAGTCGCTCGTCGCCGACGACGGTCTCGACATCGACGACGCGATCGCGCTGCTCGACCGGATGCCGGATGCGAGCGCCGTGGCCGTCGACACGTCGATGCACACCGACGCCTACGACCCCGAGGAGCTCTCGCTCTGGGTGTCCGATGCCGACGCCGCCGAGGACTCCGCGGAGTCGGTCGATGAGACGGACGAGTCCGAATCGGCGGCCGAGCCTGCTGCGTCCGCTCCGCTCTCCGCGGCCGACGACACCTCGACGGCTCCGATCGACCTCCCGTCCGCGGTGGCGTCGCTCGACGACGCGGCTGCCTCCGACGTCGACGCCGACGAGGCCGCTCGGGCCTCGCGCGCGGCGTTCCAGCGCTGGACGAGCTCGGCCTCGGAGTAGACCCGCTCCGACCGCACGACGAGGTCGTGCGCGACGTAGTAGAGCGCGACGTCGATCTCGTCGAGCGGCACGCCGGTGCGCTTGTGGTAGGCGAGACGGTACAGCGCGAGCTGCAGCATCCGCTCGTCCTTCTCGGCCTCGGTCCGGGGCGGGCGGCCGGTCTTCCAGTCGACGATCTCGATGCGACCGCCGCGGTCTTCGCGACGATAGACAGCGTCGAGCTTGCACACGACGTGGCCCAGCTCACCCGCTCCGTCGAGCACGATGTCGATCTCGCATTCGACCTCGATCGGCTGGAGCGGCCCCCACTCCGAGGCCTCGAACGCGGATTTGAGGGCCTCGAGGGCGAGGCCCTGCTCGCGCGTGGGCTCGGCGTCGAGCACGTCGTCGTCGTGCTCCCACAGACCGTCGTCGAGCGACGTGCCGCGTCCGGCGAGGCCCGACCTCTGCTCCACCCACGCGTGGAACAGCGTGCCTCGCAGCGTCTCGGCGTACGGTCGCTCGGGCATCGGTCGCGCGATCGCGCGCACCGCGCCGTGATAGTCGCCGACGAAGTCCTTGAAACGGGATGCCCCGATCCGCGGCGGCGGCAGCGCGACGGGCCCGCGGCGACGCGCCCTGTCCTCGGCGAGTAGGCGGGCCAGCGCGGCATCCGGCTCGGCGGCACCGTCGGCGGACGCGACGCGCGCCGCCGCGCGCTCGACGGCCGGACGACGGTCGCCCAGCGGATCCAGCGGCCACTGCAGCACGCGACCGCCCTGGTCGGCGTACGGGTCCTCCCCCGGCTCCGAGGCGACGGGGTCGAGACCGAGGGCGTCGAGCATCTCGCCCAGGTACGGGCTCGGCCGACGTGACGAGCGCTGGCCGGCCCAGTGCGCGCCGGTCAGGAGGAGGTCGGAGCGGGCGCGGGTGACCGCGACGTAGGCGAGACGCCGCTCCTCGCGCTCCTGGTGGGCGCGATCGGCGGCGCGGAACGCCTCGATCGCCGCGGGCAGATCGGCGTCGTCGTCGTCGATCCCCCACTCCAGACGCGGCAGGGCCGCGCTGTCTCCTCGCATCGCGTACGGCAGCACACCGAATCCCAGCCAGCCGGCCACCGTCCGCGGCGCCTTCGGAAGCTCCTGCTCGACGAGGCGCACGACGGCCACCGCGTCCCATTCGAGGCCCTTCGAACCGTGCACCGACAGCAGCTGCACGACACCGGGCTCGGGCGGCTCGGGGCGCGGCATCAGCTCGTCCGTCTCCTCGGCGTGGTCGAGCCACGCGAGCAGGCTGCCGATCGAGCCGCGGTCATCGGCCAGCAGGAACGCACGCACCTCGTCGAGGAAGGTCCGCAGCCGCGACGAGGCCAGGCGCGCCGGACCGCGCCTCTCGTTAGCGGCGAGTTCGACGTCGAGGCGCAGTTCGATCTCGATGAGGCGGATGAGATCGGGGATCGGCTGACCCACCGATCGGCGCAGGCGGTCGAACAGATCGGCCGCTTCGCGCAAGCGGCGCAGGCCCTCGACGGAGAACGCCTCGAGCAGCCGGTAGTCGCGCGGCAGCCGCCGCAGAGCGTCGAGCGCGTCGATGATCGATGCCTGCTCGTCGGTGCCGGCCGAGCCGCGCAGCCTCTCGGCGAGCGCGTCGTCGAACGGTGCGAGCGACTCGTCCCGGCGTGCGAGCGCCTCGGCCAGATCCTGCAGCGCGGCGAGATCGGGCACGCCGATCGCGAACCGGGGTCCCGCGAGCACGCGCAGCAGCGCGGAGCCCTGCGTCGGGTCGTGCACCACGCGCAGCGCCGAGACGACATCGACCACCTCGGGGGCCGACAGCAGCCCGCCGAGCCCGAGGATGCGGTTCGGGACGCCCGCACGGTTGAGCGCGTCGGAGAAGAGCTGCATGTGCCGCTTGGTGCGGAAGAGCACGGCTCCGGAGTGCGGCACGCGCGCGGGCGCCTCGCCGGGCGGGGCCTGGGCGATCCGGCGGTCCTGTTCGCGGTCGTGCTGCGCGCGCACGTGCGAGAACCACGACGCGACCTCGACGGCCTCGTCGTCGACGCTCGTCGCGAACCGGCACTCGACCCGCCCGTCGCCGGCGCCGGGGCGCGCGGCGAGCTCGCCGACGGGCACGCCCGGCGTCTCCGCGTGGGCGAGAAGCGCGTTGGCGGCCTCGAGGACGCGTCGGTCGTTGCGCCAGCTCGTCATCAGCCGGTACTCGCCGACGCGATCCGCGCGCGCGAACGCGGCGGCGAAGGTGCCCAGATTGTCGGCGGACGCGCCGCGCCAGCCGTAGATCGACTGGTGGGGGTCGCCCACCGCCATCACCGCGGTGTCGTGGAACAGCGTCGCGAGCAGGTCGGTCTGGATCACCGAGGTGTCCTGATATTCGTCGAGCAGCACCACGGGATAGAGGTCGCGAAGCTCGCGCGCGACCTCGGGCGCGGTCTCGACGATCCGCAGGGCGCCGGCGACCTGATCGGCGAAGTCGAGCGTGTCCTCCTGCTGCTTGACCCGCGCGTAGTCCTCGGCGAGCCCCGCGAGGATCGGCAGCGCGCTCAGGCTGCGCCGCGCGGTGTCGACACGGTCCTGCTCGCCTTTCAGGCGGCATCGCACCGTCGCCAGGCGATCGGCCCACCGACTGCCGAACGCCGCCAGGTCGGCGGGATCGACGCGGTTGTCGAGCAGCTCCCCCGCGACGCGGTGCACGGCATCCACGACGGTCGTGAAGGCCTCGTCACGCTCGGCGAGCCGCTCGTCCGAGGACGCGACCACGACCCGCCGCGCCAGCAGCCACGACCCCGACTGGCTCAGCAGCGCGGAGTCGGGATCGCGCCCGATCCGTGCCCCGTGCTCGCGGACGATCGCGTCGGCGAACGCGTTGTAGGTCGCGACGCGTGCCCGGTCGAGCAGCCCGTCGGCCTCGACGCGCGCAGCGGCATCGGCACCGACGTCCGCCGCGATGCGGTCCAGCAGCGCCGCGAGGGCGGCATCCTTGGCGCGCGCGGGCGCGTCGCCGTGTTCGCGCCAGAAGGCCGCGACGTCGTCGCGCCGCACCACGGTCTCGAGCAGCGGCAGCAGGCCGCGGCGGCGGTAGAGGCCGATCGTCTCGAGTCGGCGCTGGATGCGCTCGGCGAGCTCGCCGGCGGCCTTGCGCGTGAAGGTGAGGCCCAGCACCTGGTCGGCGCGCACCAGGTCGTTCGCGACCAGCCACACCACACGGCCGGCCATCGTCTCGGTCTTACCGCTGCCCGCCCCGGCGACGACGATCGCCGGTGACAGCGGCGACTCGATCACCGCGACCTGCTCGTCGGTCGGCGGCGGCAGCCCGAGCGCCGCCGCGATCGTGCGGGCGGAGAGCCGCCCGGTCCTTTCCGCGGTCACGACGACGACACCGCCTTGACCGTGTGCAGCGCGCACACGCCGAAGCGCGACGTGGCGCAGTGCGCGTCGACGGGCGCCGCGAAGGACTCGGCCGCCATCTCGCGGGCGACGGCCACGATGCGAGCGAGGAAGACCGCGCGCGCGTCGGAGTCCATCGGCGCCTGCCGGGCCAGCCGGTAGTCGGGCTCGGCG
>JAUHVN010000233.1 GCA_030425055.1 Actinomycetes bacterium
ATCGGCGGCCGCGCGGTGCACGAGCACCGTCTCGACCGCGTTGCAGACGCTCGGACGCTGCACCTTGGCGTTCACGACGATGTCCCGCGCCGAATCGAGCGGCGCCGACTCGTCGAGCACGATGTGGACGACACCCGCACCCGTCTCGATGACGGGCACCGACGACTCGGTCACGACGGTCTCGATCAGCTGCGCGCTGCCGCGAGGCACGAGAACGTCGACGATCCCGCGGGCGTGCATGAGGTCGCGCGCGCCGTCGCGGCCGAAGTCGTCGACGGTCTGGATCGCCTCGGGATCGATGCCCAGGCCCGCCAGCGCATCGCGCATCGTCGCGACGAGCACCGCGTTCGTGCGCTCCGCGGCGGTGCCGCCTCGCAGCACGACGGCGTTACCCGAACGCAGGGCGAGAGCCGCGATGTCGACGGTCACGTTCGGCCGCGCCTCGTAGATCGACCCGATGACGCCGAAGGGCACCGACACGCGCGTGAGACGGATGCCGTTGTCGAGGACGCGCTCGTCGAGAACGCGGCCGACCGGGTCGGGCAGTT
Source organism: Actinomycetes bacterium (assembly GCA_030425055.1). GTDB lineage: Bacteria > Actinomycetota > Actinomycetes > Actinomycetales > Microbacteriaceae > Microbacterium. The sequence goes on from JAUHVN010000233.1 coordinate 549, forward strand.
CGGCCACGGCGCGCACGGCCACGGCGAGCGCTGCGACGCGTGCGGCATCCAGCTGGAGGCGATCGAGCAGCCCGGTCGTCAGGCCCGCCTCCCGGCCGCGCTCGAGATCTTCGCGGTTCGCGTCGACGATGCGGTCGGTCGCGGCTTCGATCCCATGAGCGATCGCTTGCAGGGCCACGGACTTCTGTTCGTCGCCGAGCAGGCCGATCGAGCGGGATGCCTCACGGGCGCGCAGCATGCGCTCACGGGCGGTCGTGGCGATCGCGGTGGTCATCCACCCAGCTTATCGACGGCCGTGCGCACCGGACCCGTCGCAGCGGGCGCGACGGGCTCGGGGTTCGGGTCGAACCACGTGCCGATCTCGGCGCCCGAGAGCGCGTCGGCGACGAGGTCTGCGCTGGTGACGAGCGTGCCGACGCCGGCCGCTGCCGCGAGTCGCGCGGCCGAGACCTTGGTCGCTGCTCCCCCGGTGCCCACGCTGTTGACCACCACGGACCCGAACTCGAACCCGTGGAGGTCGTCGCCGTACGCGACGCGGGTGATCGGCTCCGCTCCGGGCTCTCCGGGCGGTCGGGTGTACAGGCTCTCGATGTCGCTGAGGAGCACGAGCGCGTCGGCTCCGATGAGCTCGGCGACGAGCGCGGCGAGGCGGTCGTTGTCGCCGAACCGGATCTCGTGGGTCGCGACCGTGTCGTTCTCGTTGACGATGGGAAGGATGCGCAGGCTCAGCAGCCGCTCCATGGCGCGGCGGGCGTTGGAGCGGTGCATCGGATTCTCGAGGTCGCCCGCTGTGAGCAGCACCTGACCGGCGAGCATCCCGTAGCGGTCGAGACTGGTCTGGTAGCGCCACATCAGCACGTTCTGGCCCACCGCGGCGGCAGCCTGCTGCGTCGCGAGATCGTGCGGACGGCCGTCGAGCGACAGGAAGGGGATGGCGGTGGCGATGGCACCGGACGAGACCAGCACGACCTCGACGCCGGTGCCGTGCGCGGCTGCCAGCGCGTCGACGATGCTCTCGATGCGCCCCGCGTTCTCGGCGCTGATCGACGAGGAGCCGACCTTCACCACGACGCGTCGCGCGCGCGGCAGGTCGGCGCGGGTGCGTACGCTCACGAGTCGTCCTCGCCGGCGCCGGCCAGGCGCTCGGCCTCGAGCTCGGCGCGCGCGTCGGCCTTCGCGTCCATGCGCTCGTGATAGCGCTCGCGGCGCTGCGAGGTCGTGCGCCGCGTCGAGGCGTCCAGGCGCGGATCGGTGCCTCGCGGCGCCGTCATGAGTTCGGCCGCAGAGCTCATCGACGGCTGCCAGTCGAAGACGATGCCGTCGCCCTCGCCGATGACCACCGTCGCGCCCGCGACCGCGCCGGCGCGGTAGAGCTCGTCCTCGACGCCGAGGCGCTCGAGCCGGTCCGCGAGGAATCCCACGGCCTCGTCGTTCTGGAAGTCGGTCTGCTGCACCCAGCGCACGGGCTTCTCGCCGAGGACGCGGTAGATGTTGCCGTACGTCCCTCCCTCGACGCGAACGGTGAAATCGCGTTCCGAACCGCGGGGACGGATGACGATGCGCTCGGCGGGAACGGCATCCGCGGTAGCGGCGCGGTGCTCGTCGATGATGGCACCGAGTGCGAAGGTCAGCTCGCGCAGGCCCGCGTGGCTGACGGTGGAGATGTCGAAGACCCGGTAGCCGCGGGCCTCGAGCTCGGGGCGCACGAGGTCGGCCAGGTCCTTGGCCTCGGGCACGTCGAGCTTGTTGAGCGCGATCAGCTGCGGGCGCTCGAGAAGCGGGATCTGGCCGTCGGGAACGGGGTATGCGGCGAGCTCGGCAAGGATCACGTCGAGGTCAGTGAGCGGGTCGCGTCCCGGATCGAGGGTCGCGCAGTCGAGGACGTGCACGAGCGCCGTGCAGCGCTCGACGTGTCGCAGGAACTGCAAGCCGAGGCCCTTGCCCTCGCTCGCACCCTCGATCAGCCCGGGAACGTCGGCGACGGTGAAGCGGACGTCACCTGCCTGAACCACGCCCAGATTCGGGTGGAGCGTCGTGAACGGGTAGTCGGCGATCTTGGGACGCGCGGCCGAGATCGCCGCGATGAGCGAGGACTTGCCCGCCGATGGGAACCCCACCAGCGCGACATCCGCCACGGTCTTGAGCTCGAGGACGACATCGCCCTCCCAGCCGGGCGTGCCCAGCAGCGCGAAGCCGGGCGCCTTGCGCTTCGGAGAGGCGAGCGCCGCATTGCCGAGACCGCCCTGACCGCCGGGTGCGACGATGAAACGCATCCCGGGCTCGACGAGGTCCACGAGGACCGTGCCGTCGGGGTCCTTGACGACGGTGCCGACGGGCACCAGCAGATCGATCGGCTCGCCCGCAGCTCCGGAGCGGTTGTCTCCCATGCCGAACCCGCCGTTGCCGGCCGCGCGGTGGGGAGAGTGGTGGTACGACAGGAGGGTCGTCACCTGCGGGTCGGCGACGAGCACGATGTCGCCGCCTCCGCCGCCGTTGCCGCCGTCAGGACCGGCGAGCGGCTTGAACTTCTCGCGCCGCACGGACACGCATCCGTTGCCACCCTTGCCCGCCCGAAGGTGCAGGGTCACACGGTCGACGAACGTGACCATGTGTCGTCCCCTTTCGATGCCGTCCACGGGCCTCTGGCCCGATAGCACGGACGGGGGCGAGCCGCAGCCCGCCCCCGTCCGGAATGTCTGTCTGCCGGTCGCCCTGGATTACTCGGCGGCCGCCACGATGTTGACGACCTTGCGGCCGCCCTTGGTGCCGAACTCGACCGAACCCGCGGTGAGCGCGAACAGCGTGTCGTCGCCACCGCGGCCCACGTTGGCGCCGGGGTGGAAGTGCGTGCCGCGCTGGCGGACGATGATCTCGCCGGCGCTGACGACCTGACCGCCGAAGCGCTTCACGCCGAGGCGCTGCGCGTTGGAGTCACGACCGTTACGGGTGGAGCTTGCGCCCTTCTTGTGTGCCATCTCTGCGTCTCTCCTGGCTTACTTGATGCCGGTGACCTTGACGCGCGTGAGGTCCTGACGGTGGCCCTGGCGCTTCTTGTAGCCGGTCTTGTTCTTGAACTTCTGGATCACGATCTTCGGGCCGCGCTCCTCGCCGAGGACCTCGGCGGTGACGGTCACCTTCGCGAGCTTGTCGGCGTCGGTCGTGACGGCGTCACCGTCGACGAACAGCACCGCGGGCAGCTCGATGGTGTCACCGATCTTCGCCGCCTGACGATCGAGGACGACGATCGTGCCGACCTCGACCTTCTCCTGCCGGCCGCCGGCGCGCACAACTGCGTAAACCACTTCACACCTGATTTCTTCTGGGAGCGCACGCGCTCGGGATGTCAAAGAAGACGTGGTGCGGATTTCTCGACGCACCAAGGTTCTACTTTACCGGATGCCGCGACAAGCCGCAAAAGCCACGCCTGGTCGTGTCGTGCGAGGATGACGAACGTGGCGATCCTGATCGACGACCCGCTGTGGCCCGCGCACGGCCGGCTGTGGGCGCACCTGGTCAGTGACCGCGATCTCGACGAGCTGCACCGGTTCGCGGCCGCGAACGGCATCCCCCGGCGGGGCTTCGATCTCGATCACTACGACGTGCCGCAGGACGCTCACGCCCGACTCGTCGCGGCCGGGGCCGAGCACGTCGACGGTCATGAGCTGGTGCGCCGGCTCATCGCCTCGGGTCTGCGGGTGACCGAGAAGCAGCGCCGCGGGATGCGGGGCTAGTCCTCGGTCGGGGTGTGCGCCACGGGCGTGCCCGTGAGCGCCGCCGTCGTCACGCGTCGCCGTCCACGGCCCTGGCCCGGCGCCTTGGGCTCGGGCAGCGCGTCGAGCACCGAATCGAGGAGCAGCTCCTTCTCGGACTTCGGAGCCCGCGACTCGGGCTGACTGCGCTTCTTGCGCTTCTTGGGACGCTCGGCCGGCTTGTCTGCGGCCCGCTCCGTCGGAGCCGCCTCCGCCACGGCGGCGACACCTGCCGCGTCCGCCGCAGCCGCGTCGTCGTCATCGTGGTGGTGGATCGTCGACGCCGCGATCTGGGCGAGAGCCGACTTCATGCCCTCGGTGATCACGTGGGTGCCGTTGCCCGACTGACCGCTCGGCTGCTGCTGCGCCGCGCCGCGCGGCCGTCGACCGCCGCCGTTGCCGCCCTG
>JAUHVN010000234.1 GCA_030425055.1 Actinomycetes bacterium
CCCCTTCAAGTACGGCGTGAGCCTCTACAGCTTCATGCACGACTTCGGCACCGTCATGGACCTCGAGACCGCGCTCGCCCACGTCGCCGACATCGGCGCGACCGGCGTCGAGATCCTCGGCGAGGGCCACATCGCCGACTACCCCGAGCCGTCGACCGCGTGGATCGACACGTGGTTCGCCCTGCTCGAGAAGTACTCGCTCGAGCCCACGAACTACGGTTCGTGGATCGACTCCCGACTGCACTCGAGCGGCCCGAACGCGCGCGACTTCACGGCGGCTGAGGGTGCCGCGATGCTCCAACGCGACCTGAAGCTGGCCAAGCGGCTGGGCTTCGGCTTCGTCCGCCCGAAGATCGGCGTGGTCTCGAGCGACCTCGTCCCGCACCCCACCTGGAACGAGGCGGTCGAGCGCTCGCTCGACCTGGCCGCCGACCTGGACGTCGTGATCTGCCCCGAGATCCACGCGCCGACACCCATCAAGCACGAGGTGGTCGACGACTACATCGCGCTCATCGAGCGCACCGGCACGAAGCACTTCGGGCTGCTGCTCGACACCGGCATCTTCCAGGACCGGCCCATCCCGCTGAAGCCGGGCGAGCTCCCCGGCCGCCGTCCCGCGTTCCTGGACGGCATCGCCGTCGACCCGGCCGACATCGCCGACATCGCGCCGTACGTCGTGTTCATCCAGGCGAAGTTCCACGACATCGACGAGAACCTCGTCGACCAGCAGATCCCGTGGGAGCCGGTGCTGCGGGCGCTCGCCAACGCCGGCTACACCGGCTACCTGTCCAGCGAGTACGAGGGCGAGCGCACGCCCTGGCGGTCGATCGAGCAGGTCCGCCGCCAGCACTCCCTCATCCGCCGCATCGCCTCGACGCTCTGACCCTGACCCGGAGGACCGCATCATGCCCAACGGACTCATCCACGACGACAGCCTCCGGGTGCACCCCGACGGCTTCGCCCTCCAGCTGACCCTGCCCTGGTACCGCAGCCTGTGGCTGTCGTCGGTGTCGACCCTCGAGGTGTCGATCGACGGTGTCGAGGTGCCGCAGGACCACCTCCGCCTCGAGCTCGACGGAACCGCCTACCCGCTCGACGAGGTGCCCGCGCAGAGCGAGACGCTGTGGTTCCTGCAGCAGCATCCGCTCCTCGTCGCGACCATCGACGCGCCCGTCGCGCTCGGCGAGGCGCACGAGGTGACCATCCACGGCCAGCTGCGTCTGCCGTACATGCAGATCGCTCCCGGCCAGGACGGCGGACCCGGCATGTACGTGCCGAACGTCGTCCGGCAGACACTCGTGCTGACGGCGACCGACACGGATGCCGCACCCCCGGCCCTCACGTCGGATGTCGCGCCCCCGCCGCCCGCCACCGAGTCCGACCCGTTCCAGCTCGGGCTCACGCTGTACTCGGCGAGCGCGGAGTTCCGCGCCGGCTGGTTCGACTTCGACGGCCTGCTCGATCGGGTCGCCGAGCTCGGCATCGGGCCCGGCATCGAGATCGTCGCCTCGCAGGTGCTGCCCACCTACCCGCACGTGACCGACGAGTTCGAGCGTCGGTGGCGCTCGGCCTTCGACCGCCACGGGTTCGACGCCAGCTCGTTCGGAGCGAATCTCGACATGGGCCGCCGCCGCGACCGCGACATGACGCCCGACGAGGAGTTCGCCTTCTCGAAGCTCATGTTCGAGGGCGCGAAAAAGCTCGGCTTCCCGCTCGTGCGCATCCAGTCGGCCAAGCCCGAGCTGCTGCGCCGGCTGCTGCCGATCGCCGAAGACCTCGAGCTGAAGCTCGCGTACGAGATCCACGCCCCGATGGGTCCGAATGCCGACCCGATCCTGGCCGTGCGCGAGACCTACGCCGAGCTGGACTCGCCCCTGCTGGGCTTCGTCGCCGACTTCTCGTCGACGATGCACGCGATGTCGCCGACCCTCCTGCGCGCCGTGCGGCGTGCGGGCCTCGACGATGAGGCCGTCGACCGCCTGCAGGCGATCTGGGCGACGGATGCCTCGATGCGCGACCGTCAGCAGGAGTTCATCGGCTACCTCGAGAGCCGCGACTTCGACCCGGGCCGCCTCGGATCGTTCGCCCACCTGGCCTTCAACATGCACGGCCACGTCGACCCGCGGGAGTGGGCCGACATCATGCCCCAGATCCTGCACGTGCACGCCAAGTTCTACGACATCGACGAGAACGGCCAGGAGCCGGCGATCGACTACCCCGAGCACGTGCGCGTGTTCGTCGAGAACGGGTACCGCGGCTACTGGTCGAGCGAGTGGGAGGGCCACGCGTTCGCCGAGCTCGGAGAGGTCGACCCGCTGCTGCTCGTCCGCCGCCAGACCGACACCGACGCACTCGCCTCGGACGCCGGCGTTCCCGACTTCCGACGGATGCCGGTGCCGCAGGCGATCGCGTGGCTCGTCGAGCACGGCGAGCCGGCCGACCCGCGGCCCGACATCGACACGGCTTCACTCAAGCGACGGTTCCCCCGGCTGACCGGCGTGCTGACCGAGGACCGCACGGTCGACGGACCGCACGGTGCGGTACCCGTCCGCTCCTACGTCGACCCGGGCGCCCCGCCCAGCGGCGCTGGACTGGTCTGGGTGCACGGCGGTGCCTTCATCGGCGGCCACCTCGACATGCCCGAGTCGAACTGGGTCGCGCACGAGCTCGCGGTACGCGGCATCCCGGTCATCGCCGTCGACTACACCAAGTGCCTCGGCGACGTGCACTTCCCGGTGCCCTCCGACGACGTGCTGGCCGCCTGGCGGTACGCCCGCGATGTCGCCAGCGACTGGATCGACGTCGACGCCGAGAACCTCGCGCTGGGCGGGGGCAGCGCCGGCGGCAACCTGACCGCCGGGGTCGCCGGCCGACTCCGCGACGCCGGCGAAGCCCTGCCGGCCGGACTCGTGCTGGTCTACCCGGTGCTGCACCCGAACGGGCCGGCCGCGTCGGTCGAGCTCGATCCGGATTCGCCGATGAGCGACCTCACGCGGAACTTCGCAGGATCGGATGCCGCGCTCACCGACCCGCACGCCTTCGCCGGGACGGGCGAGGCCGCGGGATTCCCTCCGACGCTCGTCGTCGTGTGCGAGCACGACCCGCTGCGCACGTCGGGCGAGGTGTTCGCCGCCGCGCTCGCAGACGGCGGAGTACCCGTCGACCTGCGCGTCGAGGCGGACGCCGACCACGGCCACATCGACCACCCCGGCGACGAGGGCGCGCTGCGCACCCTCGATGCCATGACGGCATGGCTCACGCGGTGACGACCCCGATGACGACGTTCGCCAACCCGATCCTGCCCGGCGACCGCCCCGACCCGGCGATCATCAAGGTCGGGGACGAGTACTGGATGACGTACTCGTCGTTCGAGGCGGCGCCGGGCCTGCTGCTGTACCGGTCGACCGACCTCGTGAACTGGGAGTTCGTCACCTCGGCGCTGCCCGAGCCGATCGGGAACACTTTCGCGGTCGACATCGCGGAGCACGGCGGGCGCTTCTTCATCTACATCCCGTTCATCCCCGCACCCTGGTCGCCGCTCACCGAACCGTCGATCTTCGTGATCCACGCCGACTCGATGGCGGGGCCCTGGTCGCCGCCGATCGACCTCGGAATCCGCTGGGCGATCGACCCCGGTCACGTCGTCGGCGAGGACGGGCACCGGTACCTCTTCATGAGCGGCATCCGGCGCGTGCGCCTGACAGACGACGGACTGTCGACCGCCGGCGCGGTCGAGCAGGTCTACGGAGGCTGGAGGCATCCCGACGACTGGGTGACCGAGGCGTACGCGCTCGAAGGCCCGAAGCTGCTGAGACGCGACGGCTGGTTCTACCTGATCAGCGCGGTCGGCGGCACTGCCGGCCCGTCCACGGGGCACATGGTGATCGTGGCCCGCTCGCGCTCGGTGCACGGGCCATGGCGGAACCACCCCCGCAATCCGATCGCCCGCACCGCGTCGGCGGACGAGAAGTGGTGGTCGCGCGGTCACGCGACGATCGTGCGCGGCCCGGATCACGACGACTGGTGGATGGTCTCGCATGGCTACGAGAACGGCTACCGCACCCTCGGCCGGCAGATCCTGCTCGAGCCGATCGCTTGGAGCGACGACGGCTGGCCCGAGACGGGTGCCGGCGACATCGGCGGCGCGCTGCCTGCCCCGGCGGGAGCGGCGCCGCAAGCGGCACCCGCCGAGTTCGTCGACTCCTTCGATCGGCTGCGGCTCGGCGAGCGGTGGTCGTTCCACGCGCCGTCGACGGGTGAGGCGACGCGGGCGCGCCTCGACGGCGGCCTCGTGCTCGCGGGCAAGGGCTCCGGCCCGCGTGATTCGTCGCCGCTCGCGATGCTGACCGGAGACCACGCGTACGAGATCACGGCGTCGCTCGACCTGCGGGGGACCGTCGAAGCGGGTCTGCTGCTGTTCTTCAACGATCGGCTGTTCTGCGGGATGGGAATCGACGGCGAGCGGATGCTGAGCTACTCGGGCGGCATCCGCACCCACTGGCGCGAGCCGGCTCCGCCGACCGACGCGATCGAGCTGCGGCTGCGCAACGACCGACACATCGTGACCGGGTGGTATCGCGTACCTGGCGGCGAGTGGACGCGCCACGGCGTGCGGTACGAGACCAGCGGCTATCACGCCAACACGACGGGCGATCTGCTCAGTCTGCGCCCCG